>CADBTQ010000028.1 GCA_902797685.1 uncultured Eubacteriales bacterium
CAACGCGATCCGCAGGGATGCCCTGCTGGAGAACGTGACGGTCGACAAGGACGGCAAGATCGACTTTGCCGACAAGTCGGTGACCGAAAACACCCGCGTTTCGTACCCCATCGACCACATCAAAAACATCGTGCGTCCCATCTCGTCCGCTCCCGCCGCCGAAAACGTGATCTTCTTGTCCGCCGACGCCTTCGGCGTGCTGCCCCCCGTGTCCATCTTGACCCCCGAGCAGACCCAATACTACTTCCTGTCCGGCTTTACCGCCAAATTGGCGGGCACCGAGCGCGGTATCACCGAGCCCACTCCCACCTTCTCGGCGTGCTTCGGGCAAGCCTTCTTGGAGTTGCACCCCACCAAATACGCCGAGGAATTGGTCAAAAAGATGCAAAAGAGCGGTGCCAAAGCCTACCTCGTCAACACGGGTTGGAACGGCACCGGCAAGCGTATCTCCATCAAAGATACCCGCGGCATCATCGACGCCATCCTCTCGGGCGACATCAAGGGCGCGCCCACCAAGACCATTCCTTACTTCAACTTCGAAGTACCCACCGTCCTCAACGGCGTGGACAGCCACATCCTCGATCCTCGCGACACCTACGCCGATCCCTCGGTGTGGGAAGCCAAAGCCAAGGACTTGGCAAGCCGCTTTGCCAAAAACTTCGTCAAGTACGAGTCGAACGAGCATGGGAAGTATTTGTCTTCCTTCGGCCCCAAAGCATAGCGTTTGGGCGAACTGAGCGAATTCGAGGCAATTCGCTCGCTTGCGCAAATCACGTACAAGGAGTACATTGGATTTGTGCTCTCTCGTTGGAATCACCTCGTCTTCATCTCACTTCGCCCAAACGCGGGGAGTGGGTGACATCAAGAAAGTACGGTATAATCGCCGTACTTTTTTGTCAAAGCGAATCCGAGGCAATTCGCTCGCTCGCGCAAATCACGTACAAGGAGTACGTTGGGTTTGCGCTCTCTTGTTGGGATCACCTCGTCTTCATCTCACTTCGCCCAGCGGGGGAGTGGGTGACATCAAGAAAGTACGGTACAATCGCCGTACTTTTTCGCATAATCAGCGAGCCCAAAGCGATCCGCTCGATGGCTCGGCTCATGTACAAGGAGTACATTGGACCCTTGCCCTCTCGTTGGGATCACTTCGTTCTCATCCGATTCTGCGAAAAAGTGTAGAGTAACTAAGGAAGTACGGTACAATCGCCGTACTTTTTCTATTATCTTTGGGCTGCATTAACACGAGTTCGTCATTCTGAGGGCTTGCCCGAAGAATCTCTATGACATTGCTTTTGTCTTGAATCGTTACACAAGGTGATTTGCCTTCCTCTCACTTCGCCCAAACGCGGGGGAGTGGGAGAAAACCAAGATGGTATTATAAAAGAAACACCGACACGTAGAAGGGTTGTGTTATGGCAAACCCCTTGGGGGTTATATCGCGGCGGTATATCGGGAGACTGCCGCAAGCGGAGTGGAGCGTATCTTTCTTTCGGATAAAAATGTTGGTATTGCGTTGTCATGCCAACATTTTTTGTAGGGGTGAGGGTGTATAATGAGGGTGCAATAAGGAGAAAGACATGAAAAGACAAATCATCCATATCGACCAAGACAAATGCAACGGCTGCGGGGCGTGCGCTACCGCTTGCCACGAAGGGGCGATCGACGTCGTAGACGGCAAAGCCAAGTTGGTGAGAGAAAACTTTTGCGACGGCTTCGGCGACTGCTTGCCCAACTGCCCCACGGGCGCCATCACCTTTGAGGAGAGGGAAGCGCCCGCCTACGACGAGGGGGCGGTGTTGGCTGCCAAGCGCCAAAAGATCATGCAAGCGTTGCACCAAGAGGGCGGTTGCCCCGGCTCGGCAAGTCGGCAATTCGCCCGCTCGGACGATGCCGCGCCTCAGGGATATTACGCACCCGTATCAAGGCTGCGTCAATGGCCGGTGCAGATCAAATTGGTGCCTGTGGAGGCGGCGTTTTACCAAAACGCCAAACTGTTGATCGCCGCCGACTGCACGGCGTACGCCTACGCCAATATGCACGAGGACTTTATCAAGGGCAAGATCACCTTGATCGGCTGTCCCAAGTTGGACCAAGTGGATTACAGCGGCAAGCTCACCGAGATCATCTCCCGCAACGACATCCGATCGGTCACCATCGTCCGCATGGAAGTGCCCTGTTGCGGCGGGTTACAGCGTGCGGCGGAAAACGCGATCAAGTCGAGCGGCAAGTTTATCCCTTGGCAAGTGGTCACTATCTCGGGCGACGGCAGGATCTTGGAGTAGGGTAGAGCAAGACGTCCAACCAAACGAAGCGGCTTGTCGTTTGTCCTATGGCCGTGCCCGATGGGTCGACAAACGGCGCGTTTCGCCATCGTAGCGAGGCGGCAAAACCGTGTGTTTTGCGGCCTTTTTCGCGCCCTGTCCCCGTTGCAAATAAGGGACGTCGGTGGTATAATATTGAGGACAACAAGGGGTTTTTGCCCCAATCGAGGTAACCGTATGAAGTTTAAGGATTTGCGTATCGTAGACAATTTTTATCAAACGTCCTCTTTCTTCCCCATGCCCACCATTTTGGCGAGCACGGTGTCCGAGAGCGGACAGACCAACTTGGGGGCGTATTCGCTTTGTTTCCCCTACTACATCGCGGGTAAGGACTATTACGCCATGATCTTTGAGGTGCGCAACAGCTCCAACACCGCCCAAAATATTTTGCGCACGGGCAAGGTCACCCTCAACTTTATTCCCGACAAGCGCAAGTACTTCAAGGAAGCGGTGCGATTGGGCTTTCCGGGGGACACCACCGCCGAAAAGATGAAGGACTGTATTTTCACCCTCCTTGACAGTCCTTTGGGCAAGGACAGACCCCAAATGGTGGAAGAGGCGTTTCAGGTCTTCGAGTGCACTTGGGACAGTAGTTTGGAGGACGCCTATTTGGATAAGCCCGGCTGTTTGGAAGGGTACGAGCCCCCTTATCGCAACTTTAACGGCATCACCAGCAAATTCGGAGCGCATTTTATCCTCAAGATCGACAAGATATGGATGGAAGACAAATACTACGACTCCATCGTGGGCGGGGTCAAAAAGGGCAACTTTCCGCCCGTCCCCGTGGACTACGGCTACCGCGACAGCACCAACTTTTGGTGCTCCAAGTTCGTTGCCCCCTATCCCGAAAAGATCCCCGAGCACGAAGGGGATGTCAAGTCGGTCATCTACTGCGCCAAACGCATCGACCCCACCGTCACCTTTACCGACGAGGCGTGCGCCAAGTTGGTCAAGATCCCCCGCGTGTTCCTCAAAGCGGCGCTGACCCAAATGGTGGAGATCGCCAAGGAAGAGGGTATTGCCGTCATCGACGAAGCCGCCCTTGCCGTCATCAACGACAAACGCCGCAAGGAGAAAAAGAAGTAACGATGTATATTTGGATAGGAGCCGACGTGGACGACTCTTTCACCAACGAAGAGGTGGAACGGATATGGGAAGACGCCTTTGCAATGGCAAAGTAGCGCCGTATGAAAACACCTTCGGAGACGATCCGAAAGCTGGCGGGTAGGTCGATCATCGACCTACCCGTTTTGCTATAAAAAAGGACGCACGCAAAACGCATGCGCCCGATAGGGAGATCTCGTTGTTTCGGCAGGTTATGCTACCACTCTCAACACCGCTTTGTAGGTCTTTTTGTTGATCACGACGTCCACCAACACGTTGCCTACTTGGGAAGAATCGAAGCCTTGGATCTGATCGGCGCTTATGCCTTTGTAGGCGGTTTCGTACACGGTGGCGTTGCTGCGCACGGGGGTATAGGTGCCCTTAGAGGTCTTTTTCTCCCCGTTGAATACGGCGATCAAGTCTCCTTGTCGGACTTTGAGGTCGATGTGGTAGCCCACCGTCGAATTACTGCGTTGACTGGCGGCGACGCCCTCTTCCACACCGGGAGCCAACCCCACGTATTCGTTGCCCAAGTAGAGGGGCACGAAGATCACGTCCGAATAGTAGTCCAGATACTCTTTGCTCTCGCCTTTGGTCAATTCGATCAAATTGGAGATCACGCGATAGGTGCCCGCCTCGCTCACGTCTTCTTGCCCGGCGTTGCGCTGTACTTTGCCCGAGAGGGTGTAACTGCCGTCGGTCTTAAAGACGTAGGCGGTAGACAACACGTTGGTGTAGTGCAACTCCTCGTAGTCGTACGAGGCGTCCACGTTGACGTTGAACGTGCGCTCGGCGCGAAAATGTCCGTCCTTGTCGGCGACGACAATATCCTCCACCGCTTGGGGTATGTCGTCGGTGGTCTTGTTCTTCGTAATGTTTTCCAATAGATTGCACGCGCTCAAACCAAGCGCGGCGACCGCCATAACGACGGCGATCGATACGGTCATCAACAGTTTTTTCATACTCGCACCTCCTGATGTCAAACGTGAGCCTCGCTCCTTGCGTTCATTATACAAAAAAACGGGAGCAGCGGATTGACCGCTCCCGATGTTTTGGCAAATATTTGAAAAATGAGTTAGAAAAATGCGCTTTACACAAAAAACTTGCGGTAGTCCTTGGGACTGACCCCAAGTACCCTCTTGAAAGCCTCGCAAAACGCCGAGCCCGACTTGTAACCAGAAGCGAGGGCGATCTGCGACAATGTCAGTTGGGGTTGGGTGCGCATCAACTGTTTGGCTTTGCTGAGTTTCAATTTGTTTAGGTGGTTGATGGGGGTGTCGTGCATATAGCGGCAAAAGGCTTTGGTGAAGTAAGTGTACCCAAACGCCGAGTGCGCCGCCACCTCTTTGATGGTGAGATCGTGATCGAGATAATGATCCATCATATAGGCGATGCTGCCCTTGATCCCCACGAAGTATTGGGCGTCGGGGCGGCGATTGTCCACCGTCGCGGCGAGACCGTCCCCCACCAAAAGGCGCACGATCTCGTCCGTCAAAGAGGGCAGAGGAGACATCACGAAGCGGTGCAGCAAAGCCACCAACTTGCTCCCCTCGGCAAAACGGGTATAAAACCATCTGCCGCTAAGTCCCATTTGGGCTTTGATCGCCTCGACGTAGCGGGGATCGACCACGATGGAAAACAGTTCCGAACTCAACTCGAATCCCAATCCGTGCTTGACCTCGGGGTTGACGGGGTAGCAGTAGCCCACCTCGCCGATGTAGTTGGCTTCCTGATAGCGCAGGATGGGGATGGTGTCCAAGGGCAAGATGAACTCGTACGCTTTGTGGGCGTGCACAAAGGGTTGCATTTTGCGACCGCTTGCCGTGTAGTATGCAACGCTCATTTTTTCGTTCGCCGCTATCTTGTAATAGGTGGCGAGTTCGTCGTGGTCAAATCCGTGACAGGCAACGAGATCCATAAGCCCCTCCTTATTCCCATTGTACAACGCCGTCGCCCCGTTTTGCAAGCGGTGTCGTCTTAATTGCCAAATGTGGCGGTCATAGGTGAGAGAGCAGATACTGAACTATTCTATGTTAAACCAAAAAACTGTAATTTTTTACAAAGTTTTTCCGTTTTGGGCGTAAAAACTATTATCGTTTAGATGTCTTAAAAAGATGATATCATTTCAAAAGTTACAATTTTATCTCCACCCATACTTTTTTATCAAATAATGCCATCACAATACCATTCTGATGCTTATCTCCTATTTCTCCAGTTTCAAGATTAATAGTATAAGCATTAAATGCTCTGCTACCATAAGCGGCATTTACAAAGTCAAGCATATATGTAACGTAATTAAAAAGGCATTTAACAATTATTGAACCTGCGTTCGTTTGATTGACAATATGTCTTAAGTCCCTGCACTCAGAAAACTTTGAATCTTTATCATCAACGTTGCGATAGACATATGCCGGGTCTGTCCGCTCTTCTGATTTAATCAGTCTCCATATCGGCTTTTCAGCATCCCAAACAACATAGTCAGAAGAATAGGTATAGCCTCGCCCATATAGGTTTTTATTAGAATACTTGCCGACTATTTTCCCATTGTCTTTATTTCGCTCTCTCCACATTTCTCCGTCTGTACCTTTAATCAACATCACTTTGCCATTAAATAGGTTTTCAACAATCATCCAAGCCATAACGTCAGCAATTCCAAATCTTTCTTTTTAAGAGATTTCAGGCCTTTTGCCAATTTCTCGTTCTCTACGTCTTCCACCCACGCATAACGGGACGTGTGCGTAATCGACAATTCGACAGTCAATTTATCTGCGAATTTCAACAACAACGGGTTTTGACCTTCGTCCGTGGCTGAATCATCATCGAATGCATCTAAGTCCAACCTTTGCGTATGTATCGCTTCGATTCTGTTTTTTCTAAAAACCGACAGGTCGTACTCATACATCGCCTTGATTTGCTCTTCCGTCATTCCTGCTTTGCGGTACTCTTCCCTCAATCTTGCTTGCTGCTTTTCAAACTTTTTTCTTTCTTTTCCATTGTTCCATTCCATTGTTGAATTCCTCCGATTTTTGATTTTTTTGATTTGAAAATCGCAATCGGACGAATTCCGCCCCTAATGAAAAAGCCCGACTGCGTAGATAAAATCCACGCAATCGGGCATAGAAAAAGAGTCTAACAAAACAGACTAATCCCGTTTACGTTTAGGATTTCATCTGCCTGTCAGACTCCTCTTAACCTTCTCATTAAGTCCAATCTCTACAAGGCGTTAGCAAGTGTATTCAACGGAACGCACCTGCCCTTATTTTGATTAAGTTGTTATTTGTTTAAGCGTTTTTCCTGATCGGTTGCTTGTCCTGATCGTCCATCGCCAACGGTTTCTCGCTTACCAATAGATTGTCACCGTTGATAAACACGGAAGCGAGCTTGCCACACTTGGAGCATTCCACTTCCACTTTGGTCCCTACCTCGCCTCGACAAAGGCGTCGACCGCAATGCGGACACATGACGTATTTCATTTATAAAACACCTCCTTTCCCTCCTATCTGCCAATCCTCTGTATTTTGCCAACTATATTGTAGCGGTTGAGAGCGTCCAACTACATAGAAAAGCAAAGACCGTAGACTTGTATATAACGGCGTTGGGGCAAACGCTCTTATATCACCCATACATTTTAATGCAACTTATGAGTACGCCCTGAACAACGCAATCATTCGCCACTATATCCTTTAATTTCGGATTCTCCGGATGCAAGATAACTTGTCCTCTTTTATGAAAAATCCGTTTTAACGTATTCTTTCCGTCCGTCAAAGCAACGACTATATCTCCGTCGTCCGCCGTGTTCTGCTTGCGAATAACGAGCAAGTCGCCTTCTTCTATTCCTGCGCCGATCATGCTCTCGCCTTTCGCGTGAAGCATAAACAGGTCTCCACCACCATATATAGCGTTTGGCAGTTCGATACTCTCTTGTATATTCGACTCTTCTTCGGTAGGATCTCCGCACGCTATATCGCCTACAAGCGGAGCCATCGTCACGCCTTGTTTCTTTAACTTTATAGGCGTTTGTATGTTACCGACAACCGTCCGCTCGATCTTCCCGTCTTTTTCCAATGCCAAGACGTATTTTTGTACCATACTGAGCGAACTGAACCGAAGTTCGTGCATAATGTTCCGATAGCTCGGCGATATACCGTGTTCCTTTTGGTAGGAAACGATGTATTCTTTGGTGACTTCAAGCGTTTTTTTGTTCAGCGTTCTCATTAGTGTATCCTCATCTCTATAAAGAACTGACCGTTCTTTTTAGATTGTGAGCTGATTATACCATCAATGTTCCCTATTTGCAAATTTTCACTTCCCGATTTCGGGCAGTGAACAAATTTTTTGCAAAAAAACAACGCTCCCACCGAAGCGAGAGCGTATCTGATTGAAAGGTTTAATAATTTTCTTTGATTTTCGCCACAAAATCGTTGAATTGTTCTAATACTTTACAAGGCGATTTGATTTTTACTTTGCCCTGCGTTCCTATAATCCAGACGAAAAGGGGCTTCGATACCTGCACGTTTACCGTTACGGAATAGGTATCATCCATTTTCTTATTGATTTTCAGGTCGCTGCCGAACTTATCGAACATATCCGATAGAATATCGCGCGTAAAAGTGAGCGTTATTCGTTGCAATTCGCCGCCGAACATAGATACCACTTGCTTACGGTATTCTTCGGTATTGAACAATTCGTATTCGTTGTGCGGTTGCCGTTCCGTTAGTTCGACTTTGACGTCTTCCATCTTGTCGAGACGGTATGTAACGATATTATCGTGCCCGTTATTGAAACAAAGTAGATAGTAATTATCCCTATCCCATACCATTATTATTGGATTAGCAAGATACCGTTCGCCGTTCTTACGATAGACTTTTTTGTGGTTCTCGTCGTAATCGAAGTATAGGAAAGAAACTTGCTTGTTGTCGTTGATCGCTCGTTCGATAGAATCCACGCTGTAAATGATAGAACTGTTGCCGCGACTTCTGCCGAAAGAAACGATATTATTTGAAATAATCTCCGCTTGATAAAGCCCCAACGTGCCGGAAAGTCTGTCTATAAGTTGTTTTTTCTGTGTCGGAGACAGTTTCGACGCCTTGATAACGTCCGAAAGCAAGACGATTTCGGCAGTATCGAAAGGGCGATTTGCGACGTAATAATAATGATATTTCTTCTTGAACGACATAACTTCGTAGCCGTATTCGTTCAAAAGAGCAATATCCGCCGCGAGAACTTTTCTCGAATCCGCAATGCCTTTCTCGGCAAGTTTTTCTATGATCTCGTCCGTGTTCATGGGGTGTCCTTCATCCGTATATCGGCAAAGTATATCCCATAAAAGCAATAGTTTGATTTTTCGTTCGTTTTCGTGTGACATAATTCCTTTCTTCCCAAAAGAGCCGCCCGAAGGCGACTCTTTCGTTTTTTTAATTGACAAGTTAATAACGTTAAAGTTACCTTGCTAAGCCTTGATTGTTAATTTTTTTTGCCGAGCTTGATAACACCTTTCTTGTTGAGCAAGAAGAGAACTACACAAGCGATCAGCAATGCGCCGAATACGGAACCGATGACGATACCCGCGATAGCACCGCCGGAAAGTCCGGCGTTTTTGATTTCTACGGCTTCATCATCTTCAAACACAACGATATATGTTGAGAAATGATTGGTCGCAAAGGTGAGCTTACCGTTTACAAGCCATGATTGTACAGCAGTTTTGACGCCGTTAAGCAAATGGTACACAACGAGTTTCTTGCCGGCAGGAACGGTTTTTTCAAACTTGGTAGTAACCTTTGCGGTACCTTCGGCAAACGTCGCGCCATTGAGATCCAGGTCAATTTGCATTTCCGCGCCTTCAGGGGCTTGTTCTGATACCTTGACCGAGAAGGACGTATCCTTGTCACCGATGGCATTGACTGCTGCAGTGTCGAAGGTGACGGAGGTGTCGCCTGATTTTATAACGGCTTCTTTCGTTGCATCTTCGTCGCCTGCCGCTTTCTTAAACAACTGCTTGACGCTGACACCCGTTTCGGCGGCTTCTTCGCTGATCTCTTTCGCGTAG
>CADBTQ010000029.1 GCA_902797685.1 uncultured Eubacteriales bacterium
ATGCCATACGTCGCTCCCATCGATTACGTCACCGATAAGTGGCCCAAGAGCTATATCGTCTACGCCGCGCAAGACTTTTTCTGCGGCGGACAAGGGGAACACATCGTGGAGACTTTGCAAAACTTGGGCGTGTACGTGGAGTCTTACGGCAGCACCGAGTACAGCGACAACCACACCTTCTCTTTGACTTGGAAGTCGCAAGCCGCGCAAGAAGCCAACGCGGGTATCCTCAGTTTCCTCAACCGCTTCTTTAACGGAGAGATCTGATTTCATTGCGATCAAAGGCGCACTGTTGTGCGCCTTTTTTGTTGTAAGGTCGCACGCGAGTTGCCACCCGAGCCGCTCGTGTGCTATGATTAAGATATGTATTACGGATACTTGGTCGGATTTGGATATATGTTGCTGCTTTTGGTCGTCAGCGAAGAGTTGACGCAGTATCGACTCGTGCCCAAAGAGATCGTGCGCAAGGTGTTGCACATGCTGATCGGCTTTGAGTATCTCGTCCTATACCACTTTTTCGGCGCGTCTTGGCAGATCGTCGTCATTCCCGCTACCTTCGTCGTTTTCAATACCCTGCTCTTTCGATTTAAGTGGTTTGAGACGATGGATAGAGGCAAAGGGGAACACGCGGGCGTGATCTACTACGCCGTGTCGATCACCGCGTTAAGTTTCGTTACGGCGTGTTTGCCTCAATTCCTCTATCCCTTCGGCGTGGGGGTGTTTTGTCTATCCTTCGGAGATTGCGCGGCGGCTTTGATGGGTCGCTATCTTAGACCGCGTATCCGTATCATGGGCGACAAAACGCTTTGGGGCATGGTGGGCTGTTATGTCTTTTCATTTGCGGCGCAACTGTTGCTCGCTTGGATACTTCGCTTTTCGATCGATTGGGGCGCGGTTGCCGTCCTGTCCGCCGTCGCTTGTTTGTGCGAGGTATCCATAGGCAAAGGGTTGGATAATATCGCCGTGCCCGTATGGTGCGCCCTTTTTGCTTACGGTTTCTACTTCCAACCTCACCTTCTACCCCTGTTTGCACTCGTTTTTGCGGGATATTTGCTGTTTGCCGTAACCTATACCGCCAAAGCGTTTACTTTGCCCGCCGCCATCCTCGCCGGCTTGATGCTGATCGCCGTGGGAGACTTGGGCGGATGGGGTGCATTTACCCTCATTTTATCCTCATACGCCGTCGTCTTTGTCATCGACAAGATCTGCGGCGTTATCAATACAAAACGTACAGGCGAACGACGATTTCATCGTGCCCGTTCGGTCGCACAGATATGGCAAAACGGCTTGCCGGCGTTTGCTTGTCTTGTCTTATTCTATTTTTCACCCTACCCCGCATTTATCTTGGGTTTTGGCGTGGCCGTCGGCGAAAGTATGGTGGACTCCATCGCCTCTGCCGTGGGCTCGCTCTCAACCAAGCCTCCCGTCGATATTATTTCGCATCGCAAAGTATATCCTACCAAAAGCGGCGGTATCACGTTGCTTGGTACTTTGGGCGGATGTATCGCCTCCCTCCTCGTCCCGTTGATCGTCGGTGCGTTCGGTGGATACGATTGGACGCTGATCTTAGTCTTTGTTTGGCAGATCGGAGGGATGCTATTGGATAGCGTTTTGGGAAGTCTTTTGCAAGTCAGGTATCGTTGCGCCGTATGCTCGGAAATCGTCGACTCCCCCATCCATTGCGGTAGACCCGGCGAAAGGATCGGCGGTATATCTTGGATGACTAACGGCAACGTCAATTTGTTCACCAATTCCATCACAACGGCTTCGCTTGTCGGTCTTCTACTTGTCGTCGCCTTGATCAATTGACTTTGATTACCGTTGACTTTTGACCCCCTTCAATTTATAATTGAAATAGAATCCCCTATAGCCTTACGGCAACTCGACATTTTTACAAACGTATCATGGCAAAACTCTATTTTAAGTACGGATCCATGGGGTCCAGCAAAACGGCGCAAGCACTCATCACCAAGTTCAATTACGAAGAGCGCAATATGAAAGTATTGCTCGTCAAACCCAGCGTGGACACCAGAGTCGGTGGCACAACGGTATCTTCGCGCATCGGGCTGTCCGCCGAAGCGCAACTGCTCTCCCCTCACGGGTCTGTCAAACAGCTATTGGAGAAAGTCGGCGGAGCGCAAGTCATCATCGTGGACGAAGCGCAGTTTTTGAGCGAGGAACAAGTGGACGAATTGGGCGAGATCGCCATGTTTGACGATATTCCCGTACTGTGCTTTGGCTTGGCGACCGACTTTGCCACCCACCTTTTCCCGGGAAGCAAACGCCTATTCGAGATCGCCGAGTCCATCTCCGAGATCAAATCGGTCTGCAGTTGCGGAGCCAAAGCCACCGTCAACGCCCGACTCGACGATCACGGCAACGTCGTCTATACGGGCGCGCAATTCTATTTGGGAGGCAACGACCGCTATCTCCCCATGTGCCGCAAGTGTTGGCTCAATCGGATCAAACGACAGGAGGAATTAGACAATGAGTGATCGACTTTTGATCGGTATCGCAGGCGGTACCGCCAGCGGCAAAACCACCCTTGCCAAACGATTGGCGAGAGAGTTTGACAACGACGCTGTCTTGCTGTCGATGGATAATTACTATTACAATCATCCCGAATTGAGTTATGAAGAACGCTCGCAACTCAATTACGATCACCCCGATTCGTTCGATATCGACCTATTGGTACAACACCTTTCCGCACTCAAGAGAGGAGAATCCATCTCCCACCCCACCTACGACTACGTGCACCATCTTCGCAACCCCGAGTTGACCCGCATGGACTCCAACAAGATTATTTTGTTCGAAGGAGTTTTGGCATTCGTCAACCCACGAGTCGTTGATTTGATGGACATTAAGATTTTCGTTGACGCGGATGCGGACCTTCGTTTTATCCGTCGGCTCAAACGCGACATCCGCGACAGAGGTCGGAGCATGGAGTCAGTCATCGAACAGTACAAAAAGACGGTCAAACCCATGCACGATTCCTTCGTCGAGCCCAGCAAACGCCACGCGGACATCATAGTCCCCCAAGGCGGCAAAAACGAGGTCGCCGTCGCTATGATCGTGGACGGTATCTCCCGCAAATTGCAATCTCTATGATCAAAAAAGTCCTTGCCGACGGCAAGGACTTTTTCAAAATAAAACAAGATCATTGTTTCGGCGCCATGGCGTTTTTGGCGTCCACAAAGTCTTTGTAAGTCGCCATATCGCAATCCTCTTCCAGATATGAGTAATAATAATTGATATCCATGTGGAAAGCAAGAGAGACGATCACTTTTGCGTTCCAGTCCTCTCGCGTGGAGAAGGTACGCATATAGCCCGAATCCCAAACCGAAAAGATAAACGACACACCCGTGTATTTCGCCTTTTTGTCGCCCGTCCCGGTGCGGATATCCGCTAACGAATAAGCGGTAGATGCGGGATTGGAAAGATCCAAATTGCAAGTCACTTCCCAATATCCCCCCTTGTCGTTGTGTGTAACGGTGGCGTTTTTGATGGTATCGGCGGTGATGGTATGATTCACAACGGTAAAGATACCGTATTGTCCCGTGGTAAATACGGGTACTTCCTTCGTGTAGTTTTCGGGCTCGGACCAATCGGCAAAGGGTACGCCCGCCTCATCACGGTCGCTCGAATACACCTTTTGCGCCGCCATTGACTCCATGCCCGATTGATAATACCACCTTTCGCAACTGGTCGTGTCTCTCGACAAAGACGCTAACGGCGCGTCGTTGATAACGTGATAGTCCACCTTAAAATAGGTGTCTTGATTTTTCATGATCACCGCGTCCAAGTCGATGTAATTGTATTGACCGAACATGGACAAAGTCAACGCGCCTTGGTTGTACCCCACGAGATACGGTGCGTTTTTGAGATTGGTGGATGCCGTTCTGTACAGATATGCCGCTTGTTCTTCTTGACTCATATTTTCGTCAAGGGTCATGACAGAGTCGACTTCGGGCGCTTCCGCCAGCGCCAAAAAACCGTGTACGTTGCTGTATCCGTTAAAAATGTGCGTCCCTTTTTTGGGCAAAAATACGATACACAAACTCGTAACTAAACCAACAATGACGAAAAAGCCCACCACCACGCCGACGATCAAATAAATGATTTTTTTGGGTAAGGATTTTTTTTGTTTGACGGGAAGAGTGGCAACCTCTTGTTCGACAGGGGTATCGAGAGCGGGGGCGGACGACTGCTGTAACCATTCGTTTACTTTGTCGTTAAAATCAGTCATACGCCCACCCCTACCGTTAATCTAAACAAATTGTATCATTTGTTTATTAATCCAATATTAATGATGGATTTTCTCTTCATTTTTTATGCCACAAGTTAGGCAAAATCGCTGCGGATTTTAGGATATCTTCCCGCCCTGCAAAGCCGCTCAATCTGACGTACCTTGCGCCTTCCGTTCCAAACCCGATCCCGGGTGTTACGGCGACCCCTTTTGCCAACAATCGATCGAAAAAGCTCCATCCGTCCTCGTCGATCATCGCCCACACGTAGGGCGAATCACCGTAGATCAGTTCCGTTGTGTCTTTTATGCTGGTTGCCAAAATCTCCGCCGAACGGATATACTTTTCAATACATATTTTGGAGTACGCCCTTCCCTCTTCGCTCAACGCGCTCTCCGCCCCTCTTTGGGTGACGTAAGATACCCCGTTAAACAAAGTCGATTGCCGTCTTTCCCAGGCAGTACGCAAACTCACGCCGTCAACAACGATCTCACCCGGCACGATCGACCACCCGAAACGCACCCCGCCGAAGGACGCGGATTTGGATAAAGAGCCGATCTCTACCGCGACCGACAAGGCTTTGTCCACCTCGTAGATACTTTTGGGCGCTTTGTGATTGAATTCGCGATAAGCGGTATCATACAATATCAACGACTTGGTCTCTATCGCATATTCGACCCATTTTGTCAGCGTCTCTCGACTCAGTGCGACCCCAATGGGATTTGACGGCGAACACAGATAGATCAACGCTCTTTCCTTGTGTTTGGGAGGCAAAGGCTGGTAGCCGTCAGATTTGGCGCATGGTATTTCGACGACCCGTCTTCCTCTCAAGACGTTTGCGCCAAGGTATGCGGGATAACTCGGATTGGGGATCATAGCGGGGACGGATAAATCGAACAACCCGCACCACCCCGCAAGGTCGGACTTGGCGCCGTCGGACACGAACACGTCGTTTGGACCGATCCTTTCCCCGTACAAAGCCGCGATTTTCTCCCTTACGAATCGATATCCGTTGCTCGGCGGGTATCCTCGAAAGGTCGCGTATTCGCCCAACTCGCTAGCGGCTTTGCACATGCTGTCGACCACGCAAGGCGCTATCGGGCACGTCACGTCCCCCATGCTTAGTCGAATGACGTGTTCCCCCTGCCTTTCTTTGTCTAAGATCTTTTTTCCGATACGGCTAAACAAATATTCGTTGCTCGTTTGATATACGCTACTCAGCATAATACACTCCCCTCGCCACTATTTTCACTTCCCCTTTGAGCCTTAGCCCATCGCGATACGAGACCAGTAGTCTTCCGCCGGGCATATCGACGGCGATCTCTTGACCGATATCCGCAAGCCCGCTCTCCCACATAACGGTTGCAACGGCGCACGCACCCGACCCGCACGAGAGGGTATATCCCGTCCCTCGCTCGTATACGACGACGTGCGCGGATTTGCCCGCTACCCCCACTTCGGCGTTGATCCCGTCCAATTGGAGTAGGTCGCTTACTTCCTCGGCAAGCGCTTGTGCGTCTTTGCGATAATCAAACGATACGGCGTGTAGATTGCCAACGTCCACCACGTCGCAATCTCCGTCTCTCAACTCTAACTTGCGCAAAATCACTCCTTTGCCCATGGTCGCTTCGACGAGCCCGTCCACGACCGTTACCTCCCGATCGCCCACGTCCGTTTTGACCGTACAGCACAGGGTGGATTCTCGCTGGCAAATCAAGTACCCGACAGCACGCAAAGCGTTACCGCATATCGCGCCCCTTGACCCGTCCGCATTGTACATCGTCATCCGGTGGGTATCGAAATCGATCAACACGACCCCGTCTCCGCCGATACCGAATCGGCGATGACATATAGACGGTATCTTTGAGATGAAATCACTTAACGCCATATCGTTTACGTCGAAGTAAACGTAGTCGTTGCCGACCGCTTGTATTTTCCAAAACGGTATCTCTTTCATAGCAAGTCCTCCAATCGGTAATACCCGATGGGGTTTCCTACGATACGTTCCGCCGCTTCGACCGCGCCCAAAGCGAACGCTCGCCTATCAAGCGCACGATGCGTTAGGGTGATGAGTTCGTCGCCCAGATCAAACGTCACTCGATGCGTGCCGATTTCCTCTCCTATTCGTTCGGACGTAATGCCGATGGCGCCCCGATCGACGGTCGGACCGATCGTCACCGTTTTGTCGGAACAGCTCTTTTTGATCGTTTTGGCAATATCCAAAGCGGAGCCCGAGGGGTGATCCGCTTTGTGAATATGGTGCGTTTCGTGTATTCGTATGACGGCGCAAGGGAATTGTTCGGATAGACTTGCGATCGCCGTCTTAAATGCGCAAAATCCTTTAGCGAAGTTACCGCTCCTAACGATAGGGATCGATCTCGCCGCTTGCTCCATCCGCTCCATCTGTTTTAAGTTATGTCCCGTCGTTCCGACGATCAACGGCACTCTTTTCGCGATGGCATATCTCAAAAGCGGATCGAGCGAAGAAGGATGCGAAAAATCGATGATCACGTCAGGGACTTTTACGTCGTCAAAACGATGGACGACGTTTATCTCGTATCGCGCGCCGTTTTCGCCATCGATCGTCACGGTATCTCCCTCTATCGCGTCGTTTTCGACAATATCCTCGATAATTTGCACGTCGTATTTGTCGACCGTCGCTTGAGCAACCAATTTGCCCATTCTGCCGAAGCCGTGGATCAAGACTTTCATCACTATCCCCCTACTATCAATTTACCTTATGGACGCCTTATCATTATTGAATATGCAAAACGCGCTCGGCGTTTGACACTCGCGTTTCAAATTGGTTATAATGAAAGGGTATTTTTACCAAGGAGTTAGGCTATGAAAATCGGCTTTGACAACAACAAGTATATCGAAATGCAATCGGAAAAGATCCGCGAGCGCATCGCGCAATTCGGCGGCAAGTTGTATTTGGAGTTCGGCGGCAAGTTGTTTGACGACTATCATGCGTCCCGCGTTTTGCCCGGCTTTCAACCGGACAGCAAATTGCAAATGCTTTTGCAACTCAAAGACAAAGCCGAGATCGTCATCGCCATCAACGCCAACGACATTGAAAAGAATAAAATCAGAGGGGATTTGGGCATCACCTACGACTTGGACGTCATGCGTTTGATCGATCAATTCCGCTCGGTGGATCTGTTCGTCGGCTCGGTCGTTTTGACCCGCTTTGCCAAGCAGATCAAGGCGGTCAAGTTTGAGCAACTGCTCAAAGCGCGCGGTATCAAGGTCTATCACCACTACTCTATCGACGGCTACCCCAAAAACATCGAAAACATCGTTTCCGAATCGGGATACGGCAAAAACGAGTATATCAAAACCACGCGCGAATTGATCGTCGTCACCGCGCCCGGACCCGGCAGCGGCAAGATGGCGACCGCTCTCTCCAATATTTATCACGACAATGCCCGCGGTATCAAAGCGGGTTACGCCAAGTTCGAGACCTTCCCCATCTGGAATCTTCCGCTCAAACACCCCGTCAATATCGCCTACGAGGCGGCGACCGCCGATCTGGACGACGTCAACATGATCGACCCTTTCCATTTGGAACACTATGGCACAGTCGCCGTCAACTACAACCGCGATATCGAGATCTTCCCCGTGCTTCGCAGTATGTTTGAAAAGATATACGGCACCTGCCCCTATCAATCTCCCACCGATATGGGCGTCAATATGGCGGGTTACTGTATTATCGACCAAGACGCGGTCTCGCAAGCGTCCAAGGAAGAGATCATTCGCCGCTATTACAGCGGATTGGTGGATTGCAAACTGGGTCGCGCCCAACAACCTTTGGTCGACAAATTGGAGTTGTTGATGAAGCAAGTGGGCGTGGAGCCCACCGATCGTAAGGTCGTCTCCGTTGCGCTGGAAAAGGAGAAAGCCGAAAAAGGGTTGCCTTGCGCCGCTATCGAACTGCCCGACGGCAGGATCGTCACGGGTCGCACCGGGTCTATGATGGGCGCTTGCGCGGGCGCATTGATGAACGCGCTCAAAGCGCTTGCCAACATTCCTTCCGACCTTGACTTGATCGCCCCCATCGTCATCGAGCCGATACAGGCGCTCAAGACCCACAATATGGGCAGTAAAAACCCGAGATTGCACCCCAACGAGTTGTTGCTGGCGTTGGCGATCTGCGCGGCGACCAACCCCCTTGCCAAACACGCTTTGTCCCAACTCGATCTCCTTCGCGGGTGCGAAGTCCACTCCACCGTCATCGTGACTGCCGCCGACGAGTTGACCTTCAAACGACTGGGCATCCATCTAACCTGCGAGCCCAAATACCAAACCGAGAGGCTATATCATCGTTAAGTGAAACTCAAGGATCGTCTATCAGCATATTTCGATAAACACCCCTATCTCAAGACCATCTTTTACGATCGTAGCAACAAGATGGTCTTTTTGACTGCCCTCAAGATCTTGGTCGATTTGGCGCAATTCGTCATCCAACTCGTCGCCTTTATTTTGGCGCCTTCCTATTGGTACGGTACGCTTGCCGCTTTGTATTTGATCTACATCCTGACAAAACTGTCGATTGTGCTCACCCGCACCAAGGACACCGCCAATCTTGATCATCAAAACCTCGTCTATCGCAATACGGGTATACTACTTTCTGCGACGATCCTCCCCTTTTCGGGTTGTATCGTTTTGATTTATATGACAAGCGCGACCTTCTCTTACCCCGGTTTGATGATCTTTACCAACGCATTTTGGGCGTTTTTCCGTATCGTCACCGCCATCGTCTACTTCGTCAAAGACCGCAAAGCCGATTATTATCTCAAATCGGTACGCAACGTCAACGTGGTGACGGCGCTGATCTCCATCATGACCTTACAAATCGCTTTGATCAACGCTTACTGGGGCGAAGACAAACCCACCTACTTCAACGCGATCACCGGCGGCGTGATCTCCGCCATTATGCTTGCCATCGGCTTGTTTATGGTGATCAAAGGTGACATGATGCGACGAACGAAAGGACAAAACAGCGATTGAAGTCGTGTCCTTATGCAAAAAAAGGAGAGGTCGTGAAGTGAACCCCATTTGGGACACTCAATAAAAAAGCGCTTAACAGGAAGGGATTAAGTTCGCTTCCTGTTTTTTATGCGCTTCGTA
>CADBTQ010000030.1 GCA_902797685.1 uncultured Eubacteriales bacterium
ACGAAGCGCATAAAAAACAGGAAGCGAACTTAATCCCTTCCTGTTAAGCGCTTTTTTATTGAGTGTCCCAAATGGGGTTCACTTCAAAAGGAACCTTTTTTGTTTGTCGTAAGGGGCGATGATCGCCCCCTTACGATACGTTATTCGGGATCGTGCGCCGCACTCGTAAGGGCGTCGATGCACGCGCCGATGGTTTGGTAAGTCTCCTCCGCAAAGGGCGAAGTCACGCCGCAGTACTCCAACACGTCGGCATAGCCGATCAAGGTGATCAAATCGCCGTCGTGGTCGGTGTAAGCGTTGTCCTCTTCGTCGGTGAAGGTGAACAATTTGAAGTAGCTGTCTTTGGCAGCGTCCAATCCATCCGTCTCGGCTTTTGCCCAAAACTCCAAACTGGAGATCATGGACGTGGCGTAACTGATGTAGTAGCCGGGGGAGTGGATCGTGACGGCGCGCCAGTAGTAGTTGGCATCCTTCATGCCGTAACTGTCGAAGATCTCTTCGCCCAGTTTGTCGTACTCGGTGTCATCCACACCGTCCTGGACAATGGCTTTGATGGCGTCGTTGTTGCCGGTGTAGGTGCCCGAATAGACGATATTTTCAAATTCGTCCACCGCCGTCGCCAACAGAATCGTCCGGATGGCGTCTTGGAGCCTCTTGGTCAGGATCGCCTCGGCGGTATATTTGTTGGCTTTGTCTGCGAGGTATTGTTTGAGGTAGTGCGCAAACAGCATCTCGTTGGCTTGGCTGTGTGTCTCGTTGAGGTCCATCGACATACCGGCGCCTTGATTGTAGACGTCATTGTAGTAGTGACCAAACTCGTGTACGAAGGTAAAGGAGTCCGAATAGGAGTCGGGTCCGAAGTACAGGATGGGGGAGTCTTTGCCGCTGACCCACCAAGTGAAGGCGCCTTCATACTTGCCGCGGAAATAGTTGCCGTTTTTGAACAAGTCGCTGGCGGTTTGGAAGTAATTGATGGGTTTGCTGCCCTTGTTGTAGGTCATTTGCTCAAAATAGGATTTGACCGAGTCCGCGGCAAGCAACGAATCAAAGATGGATTCGCTGCCCGAGATGGCGGAGATGTAACTGTCCTGGCGGGCACTGCCTTCGTACCAAGTGGCGGCTTTGGACAGCGCATTGTAGTGCGAACGGCCAAAGTACGTTTTGATATACTCGTGGATGGCGTTGGTTTGCTCGGTGGTATAGTCGCGCTCATACACCTCGCTATACGCATATTCCATGTAGTTGGCATAGCCGTGCAGTTCGGCGATGCGGTTTTGGATCTTCACGTATCTGCCCATAAGCTCGCTCACGGCCTTGCCGGTATCGTCATAGATGGTGTTAGAGTCCAGCTTGTCGAACTCGGTCTCGATGGCGGTCGCTTGTTTGTCCAACTCGGCGAGTTCGCCTCCACCGTAGGTGTCCGAATAATCCAATGCGGTTTGGATATCTTCCTCGGTCCAGCCGTCTTCCTCCGAGAAGAAGTACTCGCGATACTTGGTCTCATAAATGCTACGGAACAACGAATAGTAGCGGGTAATCATGTCCGAACGCAGGGAATCCATTGCGGTATAGATCGAACTACTGTTCGAATCCTGCTTGACGCAGTAGTCGATATAGGCGTACTGATATTGCTCGGTGACCTCTTGGAGGTTGTTGCAGAATACATCGTAATAGTCGTGCTCAAACGATTTGTTTTCGTTGTACAAGTCCGAGTCTTTGACAAATCCGTGCAACTCCTCGTTGTATGCGTCGGTGTCTTTCAGGACTTGGCTCAATTCCGCCCATTGTGCGTTGATACGATTCTTATCTTCTATCGGATCAAAAGAGTAAACCATTTCTTTACGCAACGTGTCGAGCGATTCACGACGGAGACCTTTGTCGCAGCGGGTGCAGTGCGCCATGGAGAAGTAGTCGTCCTCGTCAACGACCGAGAAGTCAAAATCGTGCCCGAGTTTTTCGACGATATTGCGTTTTTCGTTACCGTAACAGATGGAGCAACGATAAAAATCGTATCCGTCTTCGGTGCAGGTGGGGAGCATAGAGCGGATCAGTTGCCAGTCGTGCTCGCCCTTTTCGACGTAGTTGTCGCGAACGGACTCGTAGCAAGTGGTGCACAAAAACTCATCGTAGCCGTCTTCGGTGCAGGTGGGCGCTACTGTGCGCTTAAACACCAGCGTATGGCCGTGAGGTTTGGTCTCGGTGTACGTGTCGTTGCATCTCGAACAGGTGAAACTGGATTCGCCGTCCTCGGTGCAGGATACGGGGGTGATCACGGTCTCAACGTAATTGTGTCCGGTAGCGGGGATCGTCTCGGTCTTGGTGTCGCCGCACGAACAGGTCAACGTCTTGACGCCGTCCTCGGTGCAGGTAGCGGGCGTGGTGATCGCTTCGGTGTATTGATGTTGGTGCGGTTCCTCTTTTTTACAGGCGGACAAGCACACGACGGCAATCAGCGCCACGACCAAACACACTACGCTCAAAATAGTCAGTTTAGTTTTCATGTCTATATCTCCTTAAATAGATTTTCATATATATACATTACAACTTTTTTACCCCCCGTCGCAAACATTTGAGAGGGGTTGAGGCAAAAATATCGTCTTTTTTGCAACAAAACCGACAAAAAGCAATTCGTAAAGGGTCTGTCGTAGGCGATTGATAAGAAAAGCACCGACTATTGCCGTCGGCGCTATCACGATTATTTGTCGAGATTTGCTCTACTTTAACTGTCCGATCAAGTCGATCAATATATCCATGGCGTGCAAATATCCGTCTATCCCTTCCCCTTTGACGAGGTGGGGGGTGTAGAGGGACACGTAGCTAAGATGCCGAAACTCCTCCCTTTGGGCGATGTCCGTCAAATGCACTTCCACCGTGGGTAGTCCCACCCCTTTGAGCGCGTCCAATATCGCCACCGAGGTGTGGGTATAGGCGGCGGCGTTGAGGATCAAGCCGTCGTAACGTCCCCTTGCCTTTTGAATGGCGGTGACAAGATCGCCTTCGTAGTTGGATTGCCGTATTTTGACCTTGACCCCCTTGTCTTTGGCGTGCGCTTTGACGCGGGCGACCAACGCTCTGTAGTCGGCTTTGCCATAGAGGGCGGGTTCTCTTATTCCCAACAGGTTGAGGTTGGGTCCGTTAAGCACCAAAATCTTCATATTTCGCTATGATCTCCTTGACGCATTGGTCGATATCGTCGTTGGTTACGGCGAAGTCGCACTCCCTCTCGTAAAGGGGGGCGCGCTCCTCAAACAGTTTGGCGATGGCTTCGGGAGAGGAAGACAAAGGGCGTCCTTCGCCCGTCAATTCGGCAAGGTTCCTCTTGATCCACACGATCACCCCTTGTTTGGATAAAGCGCGCAAGTTGTCGGGGTCTTTGACTACGCCGCCCCCCGTGGCGATGACTTTGCCGCCCGGGAGGGAGAGGTCTTTGACGACTTGTTTTTCCACTTGACGGAAGTACCCTTCCCCGTCCTCGGCAAAGATAGCGGGGATAGCCCGCCCCTCTCTTTTCTCGATCTCTCGATCCACGTCCGCGAAGGTCTTGCCGAGGCGCTCGGCGAGGACCTTGCCTAAGGTGGTCTTGCCCGCTGCGGGCATACCGATCAACACGAGGTTGTCCACCGTCTTGCGCACCGTTTTGTACGCCTCCCGCCAATCGGCGTGATATGCGCCCCACAGTTTGGCGCTCTCCGCCGCTTGGATGCACAGCATGGGTAGTCCGTTGGAGTATTTGACCCCCAACTCTTTCGCTTGCTGCAACAGTTGGGTGCGCAAGGGATTATAAGTCAGATCCATCACCCCTTCGAGGCGGGGGAACAGGGTCAGATCCACCGCTTGACTGTCCACGTTGGGATAGGTGCCCAGGGGGGTGGTGTTGACGACCACTTGCGCGTGGCAATAGCGCTCGGTCTCGGCGTAGGTCACCCCTTTGGTGCGGCTGACGAATACGATCTCTTTGGCGCCCATATCCTCGGCGACCGCCCCCGCCGTGCGGGAAGTGGCGCCCGTGCCCAGGATGGCGACGACCTTGCCGTTAAGGTCGATCCCCGCCAAGAGGAGGGTTTGGCGCAACCCCTCGTAATCGGTGTTGTAGCCTACCAACTTGCCGTCCGCACGCTTGACGATCGTGTTGACCGCGTTGAGCCGACGGGCGACGCCCGTCACCTCGTCGAGGTAAGGAATGACCGTCTGTTTGTAGGGGATGGTCACGTTGCACCCCACAAAAGTGGGGTCAGCAAGGATGGCGGGTATCTCGTCCGCTTGCACCTCTTTGACCCCGTAACGCAATCCAAACGTAGAATGGATCAAGGGGGAGTGGGTGTAGGGGAGTTTTTCGCCCAACAGGAAGTACCGCCCTTGTAGTAGACGGCTCGCTCGCATGATGGACTGCGTCACGTCCCCCCACACGGCTTTCTCCACGGGCTCGAGCCCCTCGGTGCGGGATAGGACGATCTGTTTTTCCCGCACGCCGTCGTAGACGGGGCGGGACAGCGTATGCTTGATCTCGCCCACTTGGCGGCATACGTCCATGCGCTTTTGGAAGAGGGCGCGCATTTGGTGATCGATCGAGTTGATCTGTCCGCGCAACGACGCCAAGGTGGGCGTTTGCTCTCCGATCGCTATGTCGGCGAGGGCGATCGCCACCGCGCTGATCACCCCGTATTGCCCTCTTCGCACGATACAGGCGTCGTGTCTGCCCCCCACTTTGACGGTGGCGTCGCTATGGGCGATCAGATCCACCGTGCGTTGCTCGATCCCGATGGACGGGGTGGGGCGAAACGCGGCGTGCAGCACGATGTCCTGCCCGTTGGCGAGCCCCCCGTTGATACCGCCCGAACGGTTGGATAAGGTCACGACCTTGCCCTCTCGGTAGGCGAAGGGGTCGTTGGCTTGGCTTCCGCGCATGTGGGCAAGATCGAATCCCGCGCCGAAGGACACCCCCTTGACGGCGGGCACGCCGAACACGGCTCGGGACAGGCGGCTTTCGATACCGTCGCCCATCAAGTCCCCCCATCCGGCGGGCACTCCGTGGACCAGTACGGTCACCTCTCCGCCCACCGAGTCTTGCTCGGCTTGGGCTTGGCGTATCTCTTCGAGCATGGCGTCCCTCTCTTTGGGGAAGCCTTCCTCGTCAAAGTCGTATGCTTGGGCGACGACCTTGCCGATACGGGTGATCCCGCCCGACAGGGTGACGCCGATACTTGCCAGATATTGCAGCGCAAGTCCGCCCGCAATGCACATGGGCGCGGTCATTCTGCCCGAAAACGCGCCGCCCCCCGCCACGTCGTAGTCCATACCGTACTTGGCTTTGGCGGCGTAGTCGGCGTGAGAGGGACGAGGGGTAATATTGTAGGGGGAGTAATCCTCGGAGCGCACGTTGGTATTGGCGATACGAGCCTCTACGTCCCCTACGATTGCCCCGTCTCGGATCCCCTTGATCCACTCGATGCGGTCGGGCTCGCGGCGGGGGGTGTCTCCCGTCGTTTTGGCGCGGCGCTTATCCACAAACGCTTGCACCTGCTCCTGATCGACCGCCATGCCCAAAGGGAGCCCCACTATCGTAACGCCCACGTACGGGGCGTGACTTGCCCCCTCGATATAGACGGATAGGTTGCCTTCGGTCAGTCGCATATCGACCCTCCCAAGGCGACGTAATCTTTCCAAAACCCGGGGTAGGACTTGGCGACCGCGTCGGGGTCGGTGAGTTCCCCGCCTTTCTTTGCCAACAAGATCGCCGCCGACATCGCCATGCGGTGATCGTTAAAGCCCAACAGCCTCGAGGGCGCGGGATCGCCGCCCACTATGGTCAGGCAGTCGGTCTCCTCGCTGTAATAGGTTTCTATCCCCGCCGCCGTCAGGTTGGACAAGATGGCGGACAGACGGTCGCACTCTTTGACTTTGAGATTGCGTACCCCGCTCAAGTGGGATTCCCCGCGGGAGAGGGCGCACAACACCGCCACCACGGGGGCGAGGTCGGGGGTATAGCGAAGGTCGCGGTCGATGGCGACGAGATCGCCCGGCTCCACGACGAGATCCCCTTCGTCCCAACGGGTCTTCGCGCCCGCTTGGGAGACGATCTCCACGATGTTTTTGTCGTTGTGGGTGCTGCCGATATCCAGCCCTTTGAGTCTGACCGGCGAATACAACGCTCCCGCCGTCACCCAAAACGCCGCGCTGCTCCAATCCCCCTCGCATCGTATGCGTTGGGGAGCGCGATAGGTTTGATGCCCCCACACCACAAATCCGTCCATGGTGGGCGTCACTTTGATACCGAACAAACTCATCACGTCCAACGTCATTTGCACGTAGCCCACCGACACGGGACGACCCACCAAACGGATGCGGCTGTCCTCGTCGAGCAGGGGCAACGCCATCAAAAATCCCGACAAAAACTGGGAACTCATGCTGACGTCCACGTAATAGGTGCCCGCTTGCAATTTGCCCGTCATGGCGATGGGGTAGCCGCGATTGAGCGCGACCCCGTGTTTGGTCAACAACTCCAACGCCGTCTGCACGGGTCTTGCCCGAAGGGAAGGACGAGCGTCCACTTCCGCCGTCACGCCCAAAGCCGCCAGGATGGGCAATATCAACCGAAGCAGCGTGCCGCTTTCACCCACCGACAGGCGGGGGCGTTCGACTCGGTCTTGGGGACGAAGCCTAAGCGTGCGCCCTTGTACCTCGTGGGACAGCCCCAGCTGCTCCAAGCAGGAGAGGGTGGCGTCCACGTCCATCGAGGGGGTGTAGTTGTCGATGACGACCTCTTCTCCCGCCAACATCGAGGCGAGGAGTAGACGAATGAGATGGGATTTGGATGCTACGGGCGCGAGCGTGCCGCCCAAAGATGCGGGTTTGATCAGCATAAATAGTCCTCCAGTCGGTCGGCGGGGATATCCACGATACGGCAGTCTCCCAGCCCGAATATGTCGATGAGGTGCAAAGTAGACCCCTCCACTTTTTTGTCGTGTAATGCCTGTCGGCACAGTTGCGGTATGGTATAGGGGACTTGGGGTACGCACAACTCTTCCAAAGCGATCTCGATCGCCTCGAAGTCCCTCTTGTTAAGCCTCCCTTTGTCGTAAGCCGAACGGGCGACGATCCCCAATCCCATGGCGACCGCGGTACCGTGCGGCACCGAGTAGGCGGACAGTTGTTCGATGGCGTGACCCAAGGTGTGTCCCAAGTTGAGGGTGGCGCGCACCCCTTTGTCCAATTCGTCTTGCTTCACCACGTCCGCTTTGTATTGGACGCAGGCGGCGATCAGTCGGTCGGTCGGCAGTTCTCCCGCCAAGATGGCTTTGCCCGCGTCGCCTCCCATCAGGCAGGCGTATTTGATCACTTCGCCCATGCCGTTTTTGCGTTCCGCTTCGGGCAAACTGACGAGATAATCGGGGTCGATCAACACCGCTTTGGGTTGCCAAAAGGCGCCCACCAAGTTTTTGCCCTCGGCAAGATCCACCGCCGTTTTGCCGCCCACCGAACTGTCTACCATGGACAATAGGGTGGTGGGCACGCCGATCCAGTCGATCCCTCTCATATAGGTCGCGGCGGCAAACCCCGTAAGGTCGCCCGTCACCCCGCCGCCTAAGGCGACCAACGCGTCTTTGCGGTCGAAACGATTGGCGGCAAGATAGGACAGTAGCCTTGCGTATTGGGTAAGATTTTTGTTGCTCTCTCCCGAAGGCAGTACGAAGGTATAGGTCTCGGACGTAAGAGAGGGCAACTCCTCCGAGTAGAGGTCGTACACGTTTTGATCGACGACCAAACACACCTTGTGATACCCAAGGCACAATTCGTCGAGGCGTTTTGCGGCGCCTCGTTCCACGTACACGGTATAGGGGTTGGCGGTTTGTACTGCGATCTCCATATCAATCCTTCCCTCGGTTTTGTCTGTCTACCAGTATTTTGCGGGCGTTGCCCTTTTTGAGATACTGTTCGATGGTCGCCCGATCCCCTAATTGGATCGCGTCCCGCATATTGGTAAGGTGGGCGATCAATTCGTCGATCTGGGGGACGAGATGGTCTCGATTTTCCACGAACAACTCGCTCCACATGGGGGCGTTGATGCGCGCCACGCGGGTCATATCACGAAAACTGCCCGCGCTGAATCCCCGCTGTTCGGTCGCCGTCTCGGACAGGATATAGGCGTTGCTGACGATGTGCGCCAGTTGCGAGGTAAAGGCGATGATGCGGTCGTGTTCGGGCGCGGTGGTGTACACGCTCTTGCCAAAGCCCAATTCCAAAAACAATTTGACCGTGGCTTTGACCACCTCTTTGGGGGCGGCTACCGGCACCACGAGGAGGGTGCTTTTGTCAAACAAACCCACTTGCGAGTGCTTGATACCGCTGTACTCCCTGCCCGCCATGGGGTGGGTGCATATCCAATAGAGGTGAGGATATTGCTCGGCAAGGAGAGCGGCTTGCTCCACCACGTAACGCTTGGTGCCCGCGATGTCGCATACGACCGTCCCTTTGCGAAGGTAGGGCGCCCACTCTTTCCAGACGTTTACCGTGGCTTGGGGGGTGAGGGCGACCACCAACATATCCAATTCTTTGGCGTTTTGTTTGGTCAATACCTCGGTGTAGGCGGCAAGGTCCTTGCCCGCGCTCATGACTTCGGGATCAAGGTCCCAACCCAACACTTCGCGACCCGACTTTACCCAGCCGCGAGCGAGAGAGGCGCCGATCAAACCCAATCCTATGACGCCGATCTTCATACTTACAGACGTTTGCCTACGATAGGCAGGATCTTTTTGACCCCGTCCACGATCCCCTCGAATTGCTCGGGCGTGATGGCTTGCGGGCCGTCGCACCAAGCGTGTTGGGGGTCGTTGTGCACTTCGATGATCAAGCCGTCCGCTCCCGCCGCCGTCGCCGCCAAACTCATGGGCGCGACCAGTCTCGACAATCCCGAGGCGTGCGAGGGGTCCACGATGACGGGCAGATGGGTCTTTTCGTGCAAAAGAGGGATGCAGGACAGGTCGAGGGTGTTGCGGGTGGCGGGCTCGTAGGTACGAATGCCCCTCTCGCACAGTACGATCTGTTCGTTGCCCTCGCTCATGATGTACTCGGCGCTCATCAACCACTCCTCGATGGTGGCGCTCAACCCCCGCTTGAGCAGCACGGGCTTGTGCAACTTGCCCACCTCTTTGAGCAGGGTAAAGTTTTGCATGTTGCGCGCCCCGATCTGAATGACGTCCACGTCCTCGAAGGCGGGGATGTCCCTCGTGTCCATCAATTCGGTCACGATGGGCAGTCCCGTCTCTTTTTTGGCGATGAGCAGCAGTTTGAGCCCTTCCACTCCCAGTCCTTGGAAGGAGTAGGGAGAGGTGCGCGGCTTAAACGCCCCGCCTCTTAACATGGTAGCGCCCGCTTTTTTGACGGCTTTGGCGATGCCCACGATCTGTTCGGGGGTCTCCACCGAGCAGGGACCCGCGATCAAACTGAACGCCCCGCCCCCTATTTGGGTGTCGCCCACCTTGATCACGCTGTCTTGGGGGTGGAACTTGCGGTTGGCGTTTTTGTACGGCTCCTGCACGCGGGTGACCGTCTCCACGATGTTGATCGACCGAAGAAGATCGATATCCACCTTGGACGTGTCGCCCACCAATCCCAAGATGGTGGTGGAAGCGCCTTCCGACTCGTGGATTCGGAGTCCTTGGCTTTGGACGTACGATTTGAGTTGGTCGATGTCTTGTTGTTTGGCGTCGTTGCGTATAACGATGATCATAAGTACTCCTTATCAAAAACAGCCGTTACGGTGTGTAACGGCTGCTCGACCTTGACCACACCAAAAGGGCTTGCTTATTGCAAACCGCCGAAATAGTAATAGCCGAAGTCAACGATCTTGGTTTTCATATCTCAATTATACAAGGTTTTCCGTGGCATAGTCAAGCCCCAAACTTGACTATTGACAAAACAATGGGAGATTTTCTATAATTATTTTAGAGAAAAAGCGGGGTTTTGCGCCCCATGGGAGGAGAGTATGGGAAGATTGGTCATCAAGATCGCCAACGGTTTGATCGGAGCAAGCGACAAAAAGCGCCTGAAAGCGCAAGAGGTGCCGTCCGGGTGCGTCGTGACCGAAGGGTTGCGTTATCTCGAGGACGGCGATCCGTTTCACACCTTCAATATCACCCGACCCCAAGGCAAAGAGGGGCCTTTGCCCGCCATCTTGGATATCCACGGCGGCGCTTGGATCTACGGCGATCGCAATCTCAACCGCAACTACAGCAAAATGCTGGCGTTGGGCGGCTATGCCGTGTTGGACGCAAGCTACCGCATCGCCCCCCAAGCAGACTTCGTGGAGCAAGCCAAAGACGTGATCGCCTTTATCAACTACGTCGCTTCCCATGCTAAGGAGTTGGGATTGGACCCCGACAATTTGTTCCTCACCGGGGACAGCTCGGGCGGACACCTCTGCTATCTCGCCTTGGAAGCGTACTATCGTCCCGAGGTCGCCAAGTTGTTGGGGTGCAAACCCGATATCGCCTTTAACGCGGTGTGCTTTACCTGCGGTGCGTTTTATTTGAAAGACCTGCCCGACGCTTACCCTTGCGGTTGGCTCCTTTTCGGCAAGATCGCGGGGAAAGGCCGCACCAAGAGCCCCTATTGGAGTTTGGCGGCGTTGGATATGCCCGCGGGATTGCCCCTGCCGCCCATGTTGCTCAACAGTTGCGAGGACGACTTCCTAAGGGAACAGACCTTGCGCGCCTACGTCGCTTTGCTCAACGCGGGCTACCGACCCGAGTTGATCTATCGGGATCGTCGCACCGAGCACCAACTTCGTCACGTCTACAACATTGCCGAGCCTTGGTGGTCGGAGTCCAAGGAGACCAACGGCAAGATCCTCGCTTTCTTTGACAAATACAAGAGATAATGCTGTTTTCCGTCCAAGACCTCACGTTCGGATACAAAGACGAGACCCTCTTAGAAGACGTCAACGTCACCTTCGAAGAGGGGGATCGTATCGGTCTTATCGGCGCCAACGGGTGCGGTAAGACCACTTTTTTGCGCCTGCTTTTGGGGGAATTGACCCCCGAGGAGGGCATTATCTCCCGCCGCAAAGACCTGAGAGTGGGCGTCCTCTACCAAGACAGCGCCTTAGTGAGCGAGGGGACCGTGTGGGAGCAGATGCAAGGGGCGTTCGTCGAGGTCATCCGAGCGGAAGAGCGTATGCGGGAGATCGAGGAGAGTTTGCCCCATCTTGCCGAGGGTAGTTCCGCCTACAAGTCGGCGGTGTCCGAACACGACCGATTGGAAAAGTATATCCTCTCCCGCGACGGCTACCACCGCGACGTGCGTATCAAGACCGTGCTGACGGGTATGGGGTTCGCCGATCGTATGGAGACGCCCGTCGCCCCCATGTCTGGCGGAGAAAAGACCCGACTTGCCTTGTGTCGATTGCTGTTGGACGATCTCGATCTCCTCGTGTTGGACGAGCCGACCAACCATTTGGATACCGCCACCACCGCGTGGCTGGAGGAGTATTTGTCCCACTACAAAGGGGGGTTGCTCGTGGTGTCTCACGACCGCTATTTCCTCGACAAAACGGTGACGTCCATTTGGGATATGGACGGGGATATCACCGCGTATTCGGGCAACTATACCAAAGCCAAAGCCCTCAAGGAAGAGGCGTTACTTGCCGCTAAGCGGGCGTACGACAAGCAGGAAAGGCAGGTGGAAGCGATGAAGGAGTACGCCGAGCGCAACATCGCCCGTGCGTCCACGTCCAAAAGCGCCAAAAGCCGCTTGCATCGACTTGCCAACATGGATCTTATGGACAAGCCGATCACCTATCGCCGTCCGCCGAGATTTGCTTTCGGCACCTTGGAGGAGAGCAACAAAGAGGTGCTGACGGTCAAAGATCTCACACTCACGGCGGGGGACAAACGCTTGGTAGACAGCCTTTCGTTTGGCGTCGACCGTGGGGAGAGAGTCGCCGTCGTGGGACCCAACGGGGTGGGTAAAAGTACCCTTATCAAGACCCTATTGGGGCTTGTCAACAATCACACCGACCACTACAACCGCCTGCCCCCCGCCTTTTCGTCCGCCTGCGTGGACGGCGCCAAGCCCCAACGCATGGTCAATGCCGCCATCAAATACGGGGTCAATTTGTCGGTGTCTTACTACGATCAGGAAAACATCAACCTCGACCCCTATCAATCGGTGTTGGGGGAGTTGTGGTTCCGTTTTCCCGCGATGACCCAAACGGTAGCGCGCAGCGTACTTGCCGCCGCCCTGTTTGAAGCGGAAGACATGGACAAAAAGGTGGGCTCGTTGTCGGGCGGGGAGCGCGCCAAGTTGGGGTTGTGCATCGTATCTTGCGAAAAAGCCAATCTGCTGTATTTGGACGAGCCGACCAATCACCTCGATCTCAATGCCCGTGAAGCGTTGGAGCAAGGACTTGCCGCTTATCCCGGCACGGTCGTATTCGTGTCTCACGACCGCTATTTCGTCAACGCCGTGGCGACCCACGTGTTGGAGTTGAGTCCCTCGGGCGCCACCAAGTACGAAGGGGGCTACGACGACTATCTCGCCGCCAAAGACAAGGAGCGGATCGCCCTTCCCAAAGAGCCCGCCAACACTCGGCAAGAGGACAAGGGGAGTTTTAAGTCCAAGGAGACCAAACGCTACGAAGCGGAAAAGCGAAACGCCATATCCCGTATCGAAAAGCGTTTGGAGGAGATCGAGTCGCGTCTTGCCGAGATCGAGAGCGCCATGTGCGGGGAGACCGATTACAAGCGGATCAACGCCCTGCATTTGGAGTCGGTCGCTTTGGGAGAGGAAGAGGAGCGTTTGTATATCGAGTTGGAAAAGTGGCAGTAGTGGCAAAGCCGAGGGCGCTGCCGCGTCGGGTAGATCCTCGCTCCGCTCGGATTAAATCCGCCTAAGGCGGGGTAGATCCACGCAAAACCCGTGGGCTAAATCCTCGCTTCGGTTGGGAAATGGTATCTAAAAATGATCCGGAATCGACTATGAAACACCGAAATATGCCTCGGGGGCAAAGCCGAGGGCGCTGCCGCGCCGGGTAGATCCTCGCTCCGCTCGGATTAAATCCGCCTAAGGCGGGGTAGATCCACGCAAAATCCGTGGGCTAAATCC
>CADBTQ010000031.1 GCA_902797685.1 uncultured Eubacteriales bacterium
AGGGTCAGCGAATCGGGATTGGCTTCGGTCGTGATCTCGCAGTCGTCAGTCAACGCAAACTTCCCTTTGATCGCCGTCAGAATGCGATCGAATTGATCGACTGTAAGTAGCGACGGCGTACCTCCGCCGAAAAAAATACTGTCCACCAAAGTGGTCGAAGGAGCGTTACACTCCTCGATCTCTTTGATAAGACAGTCGAGATATCGGGGGATGAGGGTAAGATCGCACCCCGAAACAAACGAGCAATAGCGGCACTTGCGCCGACAAAAGGGGATATGGACGTAAAGTCCCGTCATTGATCGTCCCCCACTTTGAGAATGGACATAAACGCGTCGGACGGGATCTCCACGCTGCCCACTTGGCGCATCCGTTTTTTGCCCTCCTTTTGCTTTTCGAGCAATTTCTTTTTACGAGTGATATCGCCGCCGTAACACTTGGCGAGCACGTCTTTGCGCAAGGCTTTGACCGTCTCTCTCGCGATCACTTTGTTGCCGATACACGCCTGAATGGGGATCTCGAACAACTGACGAGGGATGACCTCTTTGAGCCGCTCGGCGGTCTTGCGGCCGCGATCGTAGGCGGAGTCGCGGAATACGATCATGCTGAGCGCGTCGCACATTTCGCCGTTGAGCAAAATATCCAGCCTGACCATATCGTTGCGCATATAGCCGTCCATTTCGTAATCCAAACTGGCATAGCCTCTGGAACGGGATTTCATACTATCGAAAAAGTCGTACAAGATCTCGCTCAAAGGCATGATGTACAACAGGCGTACCCTTTGGGTATCGAGATAGGTCATATCGGTAAACACCCCTCTCTTGCTTTGCGCCAGTTCCATAAGCGGTCCCACGTATTCGGGCGGGGTGTAGAGCGACAATTTGACGATAGGCTCCTCGATATAATCGATCTCGGCGGGAGACGGCAATTTGGTGGGGTTGTCGATCATCTCCACCGAGCCGTCGGTGCGGTGGACCATATACGACACGCTGGGGGCGGTCGTGACCAAATCGAGGTCGAACTCCCGCTCGAGCCTTGCGGTAATGACGTCCATGTGCAACAAACCCAAAAAACCGCAACGGAAACCAAATCCCAATGCCGTAGAGACGTCCGGCTCGAAAAAGAGGGACGCGTCGTTGAGTTTGAGTTTTTCTAGACTGTCGCGAAGCTCGTTATACTTGCTGCCGTCGGCGGGATATACGCCCGCGAACACGACGGGTTTGACCTCTTTGTACCCGGGGAAAGGCGCGTCGCAGGGGGTCAACGCGTTGGTGATGGTATCGCCGACCGCGGTGTCGACCACGTTTTTGATGCTGGCGGCGATATAGCCCACTTCCCCGCTCTTGAGGCAATCCACGGGACGCATTTTGGGAGTAAACACCCCCACCTCGGTCACGTCGAACTCCTTGCCTGTCGCCATCATCTTGATACGATCGCCCACTTTGACCGTCCCTTCGCCGATACGAACGAAGGAAATAGCGCCTTTGTAGTTGTCGTAAAACGAGTCGAAAATGAGCGCCTTGAGAGGCTTATCCTCTTCCACTTTGGCGGGGGGCAATTTTTGAATGATCGCTTCGATCAATTTGTCGATGCCCAAGCCCACTTTGGCGCTGACTTGGGGCGCGTCGTCCGCGGGCAAACCGATCACGTCTTCGATCTCTTTGATCGTGCCTTCCACGTCGGCGGAAGCAAGATCGATCTTGTTGATAACGGGCAAAATCTCCAAGTCGTTGTCGAGCGCTAAGTACACGTTGGTCAAAGTCTGCGCTTCCACCCCCTGGGTGGCGTCCACGACCAATAGCGCGCCCTCGCAGGCGGCGAGCGAACGGCTGACTTCGTAGGTAAAGTCCACGTGCCCGGGAGTGTCGATCAAATTGAGCACGTATTCGTGACCTTGATAGGTGTAAAACATGCGCACGGGTTGCAGTTTGATGGTGATACCTCTCTCCCGCTCCAAGTCCATGCTGTCGAGGAGTTGATCCTTGCTTTCCCGCTGACTGACGGTGCCGGTATATTCCATCAAACGATCCGCCAAGGTGGACTTGCCGTGATCGATGTGCGCGACGATACAAAAGTTGCGAATATAAGTCTCTTTCATTGTACACTCCCAAAGACAAAATCTTTGCGTTTGTATTATAAGATATTTTGCATATTTTTGGCAATCGCTATTTACATTAATCGTAAAAAAGTGCTATAATGCTTGTAGATCGTTATTAGGGGGATACGTTATGAACTTTGACTGGTTGATCAATCGTCCTATCGCGCACCGCGGTTTTTGGGGTGAAGGCGAAAACGGCGAGCCTTTTTGTGCCGAAAACTCTTTGACCGCTTACGCCCGCGCTGTCGAAAAGAACTATAACATCGAGATCGACGTGCATCTTTTGCCCGACGGCAATTTTGCCGTGTTCCACGACAACACTCTCAAAAGAGTGTGCGGAGAAAAGGGCAAAGTCAACGCCCTCACGACCGAGCAGCTCAAAGAGCATCACCTCTCGGGCACCCAAGATACTATACCCACCTTGCGGGAAGTGTTGGACGTGGTGGACGGCAAAGTCGGTTTGCTGATCGAGATGAAAGACTATTCGGACAAAGGCAATATGTGCCAAAAGTTGTACGACTATCTCAAGGACTACAAAGGCAACTACGCCATTCAGACCTTTAACTTTGCTACCAAAGGCACCCTCAAATGGTGGAGAGATCATACCAAGGATATTCCCTTGGGCGTGCTATCCCTCAAGATCGCGGCGGGCGTGCTCCCCGCTATCGTCAAAAACTGCGCGGTTGATTTTATCGCCTACGACGTCAAGGGCTTTCCTTCTAAGTTCGTCGCCGAGCAACGCGCCAAAGGTACCAAGGTGCTGTCCTGGACGGTAAGAAGTCAACAGTTGTGCGATATCGCTCGCGCCAATGCGGACAATATCATCTTCGATACCTATCGCCTGCCGAAAGAATAAGTTGCGCTATGAAATAAGCGCGCTCCTTACGAGCGCGCTTTTTTGTATGCTTTTGCACTTGGTCGGATCTATCGTTTGATACTCGTGATCCACTCCCTCGGAACGTATTTGTTGATAAAGAAGGCGGGCACGCCCCAAACCATCGTAACAGCGCCCAAAAACAGCGCGGCGATGGGGAAGGAATTGAATACTGCGCCGTTAGCCAAAACCGCCGCTACCATGCTGTAATAGCCCAAAGCATAGCCGACTCCACCGACGAAGGCGGCGGGCAATACTCCGCATTTTGCCCACAAACACAAGTAATACAAGCCGAAGCACACCACGCTTGCGACTATCGTATAAATAATGAGGGATGGAGATTTGAGGATCAAGCCCATCACCAAACACTTAACGCCGTAGACGAGCACCCCTTCGAGGGGTCCGTACAACGTGACGGCGGTCAACGCGACGAAGAGAGACAACTCGATCTTGACGAAAGGGATCGCCGAGATGGGCGCGGGAATATACGACTCCCCAAAGCCGATGGCGACGTTGAGGGCGGCGAGAGCAAGTACGACGATCATTTTGCGGGTGTCTTTCATCGTTGCACCTCCACGACCACTTGGGAATTGGGGCACACGATGCTCTCCCCCGCTTTGGAGATGGTTTGCTCGTCGTGACGGCACATTCTACCGCCTTTGCACTCCAAGATCGTCACTTTGCCTTGCCCGTAGGACAGGACCACGTCGTTATAGGAAGACACCTTGACGACGTCCGAATCCAAATCGAGTTGGGCGACCTTATCCCCGCCGACGTACACGATGGCGACTCTCCCCTCTGTTCGTTCGGGCAGCAAAACTCCCAAAAGACCCCCTACCAAAACGACCGCCACGATAAGGGCGATCCAAAAGGTCTTGCCGATCAATTTGTCTTTTTGCACGGTTTTCATATCCAAATGATACCACAAGGCGGGCAAAATTGCAAAGATTATTAGGCGAATCTCCATCATTTTGCTCATACGGCTCACAAAACGTCTTGAAATAAGGCGATAATTGTTATATAATGATAGAGAGGTAAGTATGAGATATATCAAACTCGCGTTTCAATATATGGCGAGCAAGCACTATTGGAAGCTTGCGTTGATGGTACTGGTGCCCAGTATCGTCATCTCTATTTTCAATTCGTTCGGCACGACCGCCAACTATATCGTACACTTTTTCGATTACGACACGTACGACTTTGCGTCGGTGCACTCCCGCACGAGCGAGTTGACTTGGTGGTCGGCTCTGATCCTTATCGGCGTATGCTTGGTGCTGGCGATCCTGTTATCCGTGTATATCGGCACGATGCAACGGCACATGCGGACGGGGCGTTTTGCCATCACCAATATCTTCAAGCGCATCAACGAACACTTTTTGCCCTCCGTCTTCACTATCGCCACCGTTTTCGTGATGGTGTACCTGTACGGATTGGGTATGACCATCTCGGTGACCTTGTGGTATCTCATTACCAAAAACGCGACCGCGACCTTTGCTTTGACCATCGTTTCGATGGTGTTGCTGTTTTTGGCGATGATCTATATCATCTGCATCTTTTCCATGGTGACGCCGCATATCGTGGTGACCGGATCTCGCTTCAAAGACGCGGTACTCCACTCGTTACACGTCACGCACGACAACATCGGACGGCTGTATTTGGCTTTTGCACTACCCGTCGTGCTACTGCTTGCTTTTCAATTCGCCTTCGTTTGGTGCGATATCCGTATCGTGCATATCGTGATCGACACGTGCACCATGATGTTTATCGGGTGCTACTACCCCGTGTTGATCTTCGTGGCGTACTACGACATCAACGACAAGGACAGAGAGGATCTACTGCCGGTCAACAAACTGTAATGATCATCTATATTTCGGTGGACGTTTGTGCGTCCACTTTTTTTACTCGATCCGTACTCGCTTGAACGGGAAGTAAAAAAAGGGGGAACAATCGTTCCCCCATCCACGTAGCGATCATTCTTTTATCCGTGTAGTACGCATGGCGTTGAGGATAGCGAGTATCGCCACGCCCACGTCTGCAACGACCGCCAGCCACATCATCGCGCTCGACGCCGAAAACGGAGTAAGCGACAAAACCATCACCGCCAATTTGACGAACAAGGCAAATACGATATTCTGCTTGACGATGCGCTGGGTCTTGCTCGCTACTTTTTTGATACGCGGTACGCCAAGCAAGTTGTCGTTCATCAATACGATGTCCGCCGATTCGATCGCGGCGTCCTGACCGATACCTCCCATCGCCACGCCTACGTCCGCCGTGGTGATGACGGGTGCGTCGTTGATGCCGTCGCCCACGAAAAGGACCTTTTTGCCTTCACGTTGCAGCGACTTGATCTTGCCGACCTTGTCTTGGGGCAAGCACTGGGATAAGTGTTCGTCGAAGCCCACCTCGTCGGCAACTGTCCCGACAACGCTCTCTCGGTCTCCGCTGACAAGGTAAGTCGTGCCGCTCCCTTTGAGTCCGGCGACGACGTCGACCGCTTCGGGTTTGACTTGGTCGCTCAATTGGATAGCACCCACGTACTCCCCGTCTCGAGCGACGTACAACACGGTGCCGTCAAGGGCGGGATAGTCCACGTCAAATTGTTGTAGCAGTGCGCCGTTGCCCACGAGTACGGTATGCTCGCCCACACCTTGCACGCCCTTTCCCCGCCATTCGGTGATTTGGTAGTCGGTTTCGACCTCTACCCCAAGGTCACGGGCGTATGCCGTCACCCCTTTGGCGAGAGGGTGATTGCTACCTTGCTCGACCGAGGCGGCAAGGGTCAATATCTCCTTTTCCCTCTCTTTGGGAAGTACCTCGCATACGGTCATATTGCCCGTAGTGACGGTACCCGTTTTGTCAAAGACAAAGGCGTCGGTTTTGGTAAGGGTTTGGAAGACGTGTCCGCCTTTGACAAGGACGCCTAATTTGCTCGCTTTACCAATAGCGCCGAAATAGGACAGCGGAATACTGATGACGAGTGCGCAAGGACAGCTGACCACCAAAAAGATCATAGCGCGCTTGAGCCAAGCCGACCACACGCTCCAGTCGCCCACACCTAAGAAAATGGGCGGAACGATACCCACGAGTAGCGCCAACGCCACCACGATGGGGGTATAATACTTGGCAAAAGTGGTGATAAAGTTTTCGACCGGCGCTTTTTGGTCGCGGGCTTCCTCCACCAATTTGATCATGCGCGAGGCGGTCGAGTCTTGGAAGGGTTTGGTCGTCTTGATCACGAGAGTCGCGTCCAACAAAATACCGCCGCTCATCACTTCCGACCCCTCACACACCGCTACGGGTAGCGATTCGCCGGTAAGGGCGGCGTTGTCGATATTGCCCTGCCCAAGGGCGACGATACCGTCGATGGGGATCCGCTCTCCCGCGCGCACTTGCAACAGAGTACCCACTTCGATCTCCTCGCACTCCACTTCTTCCCCGCTATCCGCAAGGCGAGCGGTGTCCGCATTGATGGCAAGCAAGGATTGAATAGAGCGGCGGGACTTGCCCACGGCGTAGTGCTCGAAGTACTCGCCCACTTGGTAAAAGAGCATCACGGCAAGGGCTTCGGGATATTCGCCGATGACGAATGCGCCGACCGAGGCGATGACCATGAGGAAGTTTTCGTCCAAGAACGAGCCTCGGATAATGCGGCGAAAAGCCGACCATATCACGTCGTAGCCAACGAGTAAGTAGCCCGCCAGCGCAACCCCCAATTCCACCCACTCGCACCATGAGGGCAGCGAGGGCAAATACTCAAGCAACAAACTCGCCAACAAAAACCCGCAACCTAATCCGATGCGGGTCAACGTCCATTGATTCTTGGTCATTTTAGGATCACCGAGCAGTCGGGATCGACCTTGCGGACCGCCTTTTGTACCGCTTTGAATATCTCCTTCTCTTTGGTCTCGTCATACACTAAGGTCATCTTTTGGCTCATGAAAGATACGCTGCAGTCTTCCACTCCGTCGATCTTTTTGACGTTTTCCTGCATTTTGGAGGCGCAGTTGGCGCAGTCTAAGTTGTCCATCATCAATACTTTTTTCATAATATTACTCCTCTATATGTTCCAGCCCGATGCTGAATATTTGCCCTACGTGTTCGTCGTCCAAACTATAATAGATCTCCTTGCCCTGTCTGCGTATCCTCACCAACTTGGCGCCCCTAAGTATCCGCAACTGGTGGCTGACCGCCGACTTGGTCATATCGAGTACGCTCGCTATGTCGCACACGCACAACTCGCTCTCCTTCAAAGCGGACAAGATCTTGATACGAGTGCTATCCCCAAAGATCTTGAATAGTTCCGCCAAGTCGTACAGGATATCGTCCACGGGCATGGCTTCTCTCACATGATCCACCACTTCCTGATGTACGACGTCTACTTGACAACTTTCCTCGGTATAATCATATTTGTTCATAGTCCCTCCAACAAACGGTTGAATGATTGTTCAACTGTATTTTACGACTTTCCACTCCCCTTTGTCAATCGATCCAATCGGCTTTCTTGCGATTTGTACAAGATTTTTAATTCAAGTTGGCAAAGATGATTGACAAATCGGTCAAGTTGGTATAGAATGTGGTAGCAATGCGGTTGTGGCGGAACTGGTAGACGCGTACGTTTGAGGGGCGTATGATTAACATCGTATGGGTTCAAGTCCCATCATCCGCACCAAAAAAGCAGTGATCGAACGATCACTGCTTTTTCAGTTATATTCGCCTGCGGCGAGTTCTGTTGCGTTGCGATTTTATTCTCCCTAGCCGAATGATACTGCACTAAACCTACTCCTCGTGATGAAATCGTGTTTTGTGTAGAAACTATTATTTAATTACGAAAACCTAACCCCTGGTCATCACCTTCCTGCTGCTATGGATCATAGTCTGGATCATAAGAATTTGGGCTTGAGCCAAAACAACCGGTCATCAAAATAGCCATGCAAATAATCATAAAAAACCTGCTATTTTGGTAAAAATACTTTATTTCTTTTTCATTTTGCCTCCTTTTTGCTACATCACATAGATTGTAACCTTTTTTAAAATCAGGTTTTTAGCGAATCAAACTTAAATAGTTCAAAGTAACAAAAAAGGCAATGAATTTTCATTGCCTCTTAATTTTTATAACTCAGCCTCTTTTCCCAAAACCACCTTATTAAGCATATTTTGTGTGAATGTTACTTGTTCCCCTATAGAAGTTGATCCTTTACCTGCTTGTAATTTTGCAATTAGTCCAGCATCGCTGTTTGAGGTTTGTATAGATGCATAAACATTTTTAAAACCTTCGCCATCATGTAAATATACAGTGAATGTTTCAACCGTTCCCAACTCAGAATTTGTTGAGCAATCTGTTTTGATATAATATTCTACAGTGTTTGCATCAATGCCTTCATTTTGTAAGATTGCATTAACAAGTTCAGTTCTTGTGCCTTGGGTAGAGGCATTATATGATATTGTGTAGATATCGGAATAAGTTGCACCAACTGAAGATAAAGCACCTTCTCGAGTCAATTTTTTTACTTCAACGGGTTGATCAAGATCAACACTGTAAACTCTAAGGTATGGGCTCATCAATGTGTTATCATAGTAATTTAAAGTTAACTTCAAGTTTTGAACCTTGCCATCAACAATTTCACCAAGATCCCATTGATATGCTTCAACTTCAAATCTATTTCCGCCATAAGCTTTTCTGCCAAATGCCTTTTTCAAAACACCTTCAAAGTGTGAACTAAGATTTTCATTTACCACGTCTTGATAATCTGCAAGGATTTGATCCATAGTTAAATCTTGAACAGGTGGGTTAACTTCTGGATTTTCAGCTTGAGGGTCGTTGTAAGCGATGTAAGCCCCATCATAATCTGCGTAAAGACTTTCAACATCTTCAACAGTTTTTGGATCATAGGTTGCTTCTTTAGTAAGAGATATTTTTGTTCCTGAAAGTTTAAATGTTCCGTTTGCGATGTCATCAAGATACAAGTTGTCAAAAACTACTTTGTAGTCAGAAACAGTTCTTTCTTTTTCACCGGTTTTGGCAGCAACTCTCAATGTGATGCCATTGATTCTGCCAAGAGAGTCAGCATCTGGGAAGTCATATCCACAGAAGATAACATCTTCATTGTTATAGCTATAGTGATTTAAAACTGCTTTTGCAATTTTGTTACCAAAAGTGTTGGC
>CADBTQ010000032.1 GCA_902797685.1 uncultured Eubacteriales bacterium
ATATCATACCGCCGACAGCGGTATACATACGCTTAAGGCGTATATCATATCACGCCGTGATATCTGCGCGTTAGCGCCTTTACAGCACCGTGTCCCAGCTAAACCCCAACAAGTGGGGGAGATTGGTGGACAGTTCCACCATGATTTGGGCGGTGGCGTAAGAGGATTTTTGATCGTCGATGGCGATATACCCTTCCAATTCGGCGATACGCAAGGTCACTTCCTTGGTCTCGTTGTGGGAGACCACCGCTTCCAAAAAGTGCTTGTTTTTGTTCCACCACTCTTGTAATTCCACCGTTTTGTCGTGGGCTTCTCCCATATCGTCTTCGTCCACAAGCCGTGCGATCGCTCGGGTCTTTTCGTTAAGATCCTCAAAGAGGTGGTGCAAATACACTTGTTCCCCCACGCCCAAGCCGATGATGACCGCCAACACGATCAAAGCAAAAATCGTTCGTTTCATGACAGTTCGCAGATGACGGCGTTGCCGCACTTGGGTTGCAAATACACTTGATTGCCCCCGTGTACGGTCAGCAACATCACGTCCTTGGTCTTGAGGTCGTTTTGGGCGAGCAGATCGTCCACTTGTTGCTCGGAGATCCCCGCTAAGTCGAAATTGGCGTGTTCCACCACCCCCTCGCAAATGATGGGGTAGGGCATTTCGCTGTCCTCCGCCTCTATCCCCGCCGTCTCGGCAGACAAAGGCGCGTTGGCGCCCTTGGGCAACACCGACAACTGTCCGTTGGTCTCGATGATGGCGTACGCCACTTCGTCGGGGTAGAAGTACCCCGCGGCGCGTAGAGCGTGCAGTAGGTCGGTCACGTTCATGTTGAGTTCTTTGAGCAGGCGCATGTCGATCCCGCCGGGGGTCATCACCACCATGGGTCGACCGTTCAAAAAGCGGTTGAATCGCAAGGACTTGCTCGCCAATTTGGTGATAAACAGGTGGACGACGAACAGGGTAAAGATGGGGATGATCCCGTAGATCAAAGGGATCTGCACTTCCGCCATGGGGATGCACGCCAATTCGGCGATGATGAGGGTGATGACAAACTCAAACGGCTGCAGTTCGCTCAACTGCCGCTTGCCCATCAGCCGCATGATGACGAGCAAAAATACGTAGATGATGATAGAACGCACAAATACGATCAGCATACTCTTATTGTGCGTCCAAAGCCGCTATTTATTCGTGCAAAAGCCCCCTTTTGACGAGCAGTTCGACGATTTGCACCGCATTGGTAGCCGCGCCTTTGCGGAGATTGTCGGCGACTGTCACGAGGTGATAGAGACGCCTGTCGTCGGGGTCAGCGCGCACCCTTCCCACCAACACCTCGTCTTTGCCGTCGGCAAGGATGGGCATGGGGTAGAGCCGCTTTGCGGGGTTGTCTACAACTCGGCAAGTGGAGACTAACGCCGAGCGAACCTCGTCCACGGTGGGCGTATCTTTGAGCCAAACGGACACCGCCACCGTGTGACAGTTGCGCACGGGCACCCGTATGCAAGTGGCGGACACGGCAAGGCGCGGAGCGTGCAGTATTTTGCGGGTCTCCTCTCGCATTTTGATCTCCTCTTTGGTATAGTCCCCCTCGCCAAACTCGTCGATTTGGGGGAGTACGTTGTCGCGTATGGGGTAGGGAAAACTCTCGCACGTTGCGTTGTCGTAGTCGGCAAGCCCCTTCTTGCCCGCGCCCGATACCGCTTGGTAGGTGTGGTACAGTACCCTCTCTATTCCCCATTTCATCAGCGGGGCAAGCGCCTCCGCCGCTTGGATGGTGGAGCAGTTGGGGTTGGCGACGATCCCTCTGTGCCAGTCCACGTCCTCGGGATTGACTTCGGGCACCACCAAGGGGACAGTCGGGTTTTGGCGGTAGGCGGACGAATTATCCACTACGACCGACCCTTGTCCCACCAAGAAGGGCGCCCACTCTCTGCTGAGCGGAGCGTCAAGCGCGAGTAGACACACGTCGGGGTGGTCGTAGGCAAGTTGCGCCCTATCCATCGGGCGTATTTCCCGTCCCTCGATCACCTCGCCAAAATGGCGGGCGGGGGCGTACGCCGTGACGTTGGGGTAGGGGCGCAAGACGTTGAGCATAGTTTGTCCCACCAGTCCGGTGGCGCCGAGTACGGCGATTTTGATATTTTTCATACTTTTATCCTATGCGGCGTCCCCCTGTTTTGCCCCTTTGCGGAGAGTTTTGACAGGCTTTTTGCCAAAGGGACAAAATATCATTGATATTTTCGGCGGGATGTGGTAGGATAGGTAAAGGATATTTCCTGTAGGAGTAAAGTATGGCAAGAGCCGATTTGATTCTCAAACTCAACGTCCGCAAGGACGAGCGCACGGTAGCCCCCGTGGAGACGGGCGGACACATCAGGTATTTCTTCTCTACCTTTACCGGCAATTTCCGCACGGTGCTACTGGTCAACGTCATCTATGCCCTCATTTTTGCCCTGCCTTTGCTGTTTTCGGCATTCGTTTTGCCCACCTTGGCGACCAATTACGTCATGAACGGCAAATCCTTCGTGGGCAATTTCGGCATCGGATTTCCCAACGTGACCGACAATCTCAACGAGGCGTTGCATACCATGATGTTGGCTCGCTATGCGGTCGTGTACCCCTGTATCATTTTCTCAATTTTCGTCGCCTTCGTGGGCTTGTCGGGCGTGTTCCATGTTTCGCGCGGCCTTCTGTGGGGGGAAAAGGTCATCATCAAGTCCTTCTTCCGCGGGATCAAGCATTTGTGGAAGCCTTTTATGATCACGGGTGCGGGCGTCGCCGCCCTCTCGGCGGGCTTGCTGTACGGCATCGGTTGGTGCTTGGAGCAAAACCTGTTGGGGCAAGCCACCGCCGGCAGTTGGATCTTGTTCGTGGCGCTCATCTTGGTGGGGCTTTTGGCGGTGATGTATCTGTTCTTCCTTTTGCCCACCTTCTCCTGCTACCGCTTCAGCTTTAAGGAGTCGTTGCAAAACGCGGGTCTTTTCGTGTGCTTGCTTCCCTTGCCTACCTTGATCGTCTCCATCATCGCCATCGGTTTGATGATGCTTACGGCGATCAACGCCATGATGGGCTACATCTTTGTGGCTCTTTTGTTCACCGTGGGCTTTATGTTCTACGCGATGATGATCACCACCTTCGGTCAATACGCCTTCGACGGCTTTATCGTCCCCCAAGTGGACCCCAAAAATCCTTTGGGTCGCCGTCCCGTCACCGTGCAAACGGCGGTCAAGGGCAAGGACGTCACCCCCAAAGGGCAAGGACAAGTCAAGGGGCAACCCGCTAAAGGCGGCTATACGGACAAGCAACAACCCAAAAAGCCCGTCAACTACGGGCAATACAAACCCACCAACTACAAAAAGAAGAAACGCAAGTAATGAGTTATCGTTACCTCAGCCGCTACTACGACAGGCTGATCGACTTTGATTATCAAGGCTATATGGCGCACGTCGGACAAGTCAAAGGCGTGCGCTGTTTGGATTTGGCGTGCGGCACGGGGCGATTCAGTCGCGTGCTTGCCCAAGCCGGCGCTTCGGTCGAGGGGGTAGACCTCTCGGAAGACATGCTGCAAGTGGCGATCGAGACCACAAGACGAACGGGGCTTAAGGTGCTTTACCGCCAAGGGAATATCGCGGATTACGATTTTACCCGCCCCTACCAACTCGTCACCGTGGTGTGCGACGGGTTTAACTACGTCAGCCCCGCCTCTTTGCCCAAGGCGATTAAGCACGTCGCCGACTCCCTGTCGTCAGGGGGCAGACTGGTATTCGATATCTCCACTCCGCACAAACTCAAAGAGGTGTTGGGGAACAACTTGTACTACGAAGACGCGGACGACGTGACCTATTTTTGGCAAAACAGCCGTCGTCCCCGCGCCCACTCGGTGGATATGCAACTCACCTTTTTCGAACCCAAGGGGGAGTTGTACGCTCGCTACGACGAGGAACAGACCCAGTATTGGCACACCCTATCCGAGGTCAAAACGGCGCTCGATAGCGCCGCTCTTACCTTGGTGTCGGCGGTGGGCGAAGAGGGAGAACCTGCCAAAGAGAGCGATCTAAGATGGATTTTTACTGCACAAAAGTGAGGACGTAATATGGACAAAATCAGCAAAGCATTGGTATTTGACGGCATGGTCAAAGTGGCGGCGTTGGACACCACCGAGATCGTGCAAAAAGCGATCGAACTGCACCACACCACCCCCGTGGCGTCGGTGATATTGGGCAAACTGTTGACCTTGGGCGCCTATATGGGCAACGAACTCAAGTCCGAGCACGACAAGTTGTCCATTTCTTTGACCTGCAACGGGCCTTTGGAGGGGGCGGTCGTCGCCGCCACCAACGGCACCGTCCGCGGATACGTGCTCAATCCCAAGGTGAGCGCGCCCTCTCTTGGCAACGGCAAGCAAAACACGGGCAAAGTCATCGGCGAGGGCAAGATCAAGGTCATCAAGGACTTGGGTCTTAAGGAGTGCTACACGGGTACCAGCGAGATCGTCAACGGCTCCATCGACGAGGATTTCGCTTGGTACTTTACCTCGAGCGAGGGGCAACCCACCGCCTTGGCTCTCTCGGTCAATCTGGACGAGGCGGGCAACTGCACCTCGGCGGGCGGCATCGTCATCCAACCCATGCCCGGCTGTCCCGAACACATCTTGGTCATGTTGGAAGACATCGCCATGAACTTTGCCGAGATCGACCGACTGGTGGCTCGTCGCGACGCCCATCATCTTATCGACGACTATTTCGGACATTTCTCCATACAATACTTTGAGCCCACCACCCCCGTATATCAATGCATTTGTTCGCCAACCTATATGAAGGGCGTGGTGCGCACCATCGGTCGCGCCGAGTGCGTCAACATCCTCATGGAGAGGGGAGAGATCGAGATCGTGTGTCATTTTTGCAACACCAAGTACCGCTTCGACAAACAGGCGGTCATCGATATATGGCAGGAATACGACCGCATCGTCAAAGCCGCCAAAGAGCAGGAGAGCAAGCAAGAGTAGATGATCATTCATTTTGAGAGGGACGCAAGCTATTATGCGGAACAAAGTCATAAGGCGGAGGAGCAAGGCCGCCTTTTTGACGCGCTCCGATACGCGGACAAGGCGCGGAGCCTTAGCCCCAACTTTGAGCATTGTTTCCACTACGCATCCCTTCTCAACGACGTGGAGTGCTATTTGGAGAGCGCGGTCGCTTGCTATCAAATGCGTTCGTTTACCTTGACGGGGGAACAACTCAAGGAGTGGATCCGCTTGGTCGCCGACAACGCCCAAGAACAAAACGCCCTACCCGCCGTCATTCACTACAACCAAGAGTATTTGCGCGCCGCCGAAGCGGACGAAGCGCAGGAGTTGTTGGAAGAGTATATGTCCCGTTGGGACGAGAATGAAAAGCGCAAATTGCAGTTTAGCGACAAACTGCACGACGAGGACAACCGCAACCTTTACCGCCAAGCGGTCGAGGCATACGAGGCGGGCGATTACGCCTTGGCGGTCGCTTTGGCTTCCTCCATCGAGGAAGGCTACGCATTGCACAAGGAAGGGTTGTTCGTGCGCGGTATGAGCAAGGCTTCTATGGGGGATATGGACGGCGCCAAGATCGATCTCGTCACCATGTACGCCCTCTCCCGCGATCCGCGCGTTCTGCTTCATCTGGACGAGATTTCGCCCCTGTCCGACGAGGAGTTGAGGGGGCTGTTGTCCCAAGCCAAATTGGAGGACGAGGAGGACTATTTGGTGTCCTCGTCCTTGGCGTCTCGCCACCGGTTGGACGAAATGGCGGAGACTTGGATGGCAAATGCGTTGGAACTCGATCCCTTCGATCCGTTCGTCACCTACAACTACGCGGCGGCGCTTTTGAACGTCGGCGAAAAAGAGGACGCCTATCTCCTGATGCGAGAGGGGAAGGAATTGCATTCATTTCTTCCCGCCGATCTACTGTCCGCCCCTCTTATGCGGCTGACGGTGGCACGAGACGGACTGCCGCCCGAGTGGAACGAGTGGTTGACTGCCCTCGTCAAAGACAAGGCGCGTGAGAGCGATTTTTCCCTGCAAGAGGCGCTTTTGTCTAAGTCTTTTCGCGAGGACGTCAAGTACTTGCTGTGCTACGGCGAGGACGCGGTGGGGTTGTGGCTTGCAGACCTACTCAATCAATTCGTGTCGATGGAGACGGTCAAATTGGCAAGGGAAGTGTTGCTGTTTCCCCGTCTTAGCCCCATCGTCTGCCATCGGATGCTCAAATTGTTGTTGTTTGGGGTGCGCCGCGGTAGGGTAGCGGTCGCCTTCCATTACATCTATCAAACCTACCATCTCAAAGTCCCCGCATCGTTCGACGACATGAGCGAGGTGCTCAAAGAAGCGTTTTGCAACGCCTACTTCGAGATGGCGTTCTCTCTCAAACAAAACGAGACCAAACTCGCCCGCTTGGTCGAAAAGGTGTATCTCACCCCGCCCGAGTGGGATTACAGCCCCGAAGTGATGGGGACGGCGATGTGGACGGTGGTGTGTCTCAACAAGCGGGAGAGCCAAAACATGGGCTCGCTGCTCGACAGTCGCGGGTTGGATCCCACCGAATTCGCGTTGGCGGTCACTTACCTCAAATCTTTGCAAAATGGCTGATCAAGATAAATTGGATTTATTTTTACGTCAAAAAGAGACCATGGACGCATTTCTTGCCCACGGATGTTTGACCCCCGAGCAGTATCGCCACTCGCTCACTTGCCTCGCTCAAAAATTGGGGATAGAATTGCCTGAGCAAGAGCGCGGCGCAACACGATCCCAAGAAGAGAACTAAGATTAACGAACGCTTGTTATAAAAAGAGCGCCCGACGAGTACGTCGGGCGTTTGTTTTTAGTTTTCAAATCGGTATCCGTATCGTGCCATATCCACGTACAGCCCGTCTACTTCCACGCCTTCCTCTCTCAGCAGTCCCGCTTGGACGTTGACTCCGCCAAAGGCAAAGGCGGGGGAGAGGCGTCCCTCTTTGTTGACGACTCGATGGCAAGGGATCACGCCCGGCTCGGGATTGACGTGCAAAGCGTATCCCACCACACGAGACAACCTCGGGTTGCCCACTTCGCGGGCGATCTCCCCGTAGGACGTGACCTTTCCTTTGGGGATCCGTTTGACGACCTCGTATATCTTGGCAAAGGTATTGTCACTCATCGAAAAAGTCCTCTTCGTCCTTGTTGTCCTCTTGCTTGGGTTGGGGCTCGGGCGGCTCCAGATCGTGCTTGACCAGCACGGGTTTGAGCCGTCTGTACACCCAATCCCGCACCAATTTGAGCAGTAGATCGTACGCGATCCACAATACCGATCCCACCAGTGCCAGCACCCAATAGGGCATATCCCAGCCCAATCGATCGAGCAGTAGGGTGATGGTTTCGCCCACTCCGTACAGGCTGACCGTTCCCCATAGACCGAGGTTGAACACCCCCACCTTGACGGGCAGGGCGATATACCACGCCTTGGGGAGATATCGTTGTTCCAATCCCGTCAGTACGGCGTGCAAGCCAAAGATAAAGGCGTACGGCACCACCGCAAGAGGGGAAGTCGCCGCGATCCCCAACGCGCCCGCGGCAAGAAACGCCATCACGCACCCGTAGGTGGAGTGGATCCCCAACGGCAGCAAAAGCGCGATCTCCGTCAACACCAGCCAGCCCAAATGTCCAACGGGTACATAATAAGACAGCACCAATCCCACGAGGGCCAGTGCTGCCGATACCCCCGAGAGGGCGATAGCGAATGTCAGGCGACGACGCTTTTTCATCTCATACAACAGTTACACAAGCAGTTGGCGCACAGCAAGCCCTCGCAACAAGCGCAAGCGGTGTCTTCGGCGTAGCGCGCGTCCGCTTGGTCTTGGTACGAACGATACGCCCCGTCGTTTTGTTCGCCCTGCTGGTTGGGATCATAGTTTTGCGGACGATTCTGCCTAGTGGTACCCGCTTCGATCTTGGCGTTGAGTTTGCCCATGACGGTACGGTACCGCTCGTTGTCGGGGTCCATATTGATCGCCAGTTGCAGTTGGTTACGGGACTCGTTGAGCCATCCCTTTTTGTAATAGATCACCGATTGGAAGTAATGCCACTCGGCGCCGCGGCGATCCACCGCGTCCAAAGCCTGTTGGGCGCCTTTGTAGTCGCCCGCTTTGAGCAGTCTGTCCACCTCGGCGTACTCGGGGGAGACGCCGGAAGGGGCGGAAGCGTTCTCTTGGGGTTGCGATTGTTGCTTTGGCGCCCCGCCCGTGGCAAACCGCTCGGCGGAAATCGCGCGATACGCTTCCTCCAAGTCGTTGAGCTTTTGCGCGGCGGCGTTGCCCAACGCGCCCTCTTGATACATGCCTTGGCGATATTCGTCTCGCAAAGCGTAGTAAGCGGCGTCGATCTGTTCGGTCGTGGCGTTTTCGTCCAGCCCTAAAAGTTCGTATGGGTTTTTCGACATGATTTGCACTCCTTGTCAAGTAGCACTTCGGCTTGGGCTCTCAACCCGTACCACAAAGTGTTGGTGACGATACCTTCGGTATCGAATATGGCGAGCGACTTGTAACTCTCCTTGATACGGGCGATCAAGTCGTCCATTTGTCCTCTGAGTTCCTCTCCGTGTTGCTCGATCAAAGCGACTTTGCTCTCCGCTTTATATCGCAGCAAGAGGGGGTTGTAATCTCCCTTTCGTTTGTCCTTGTCGTAGTCGTCCAAGCAGTCGGCAAGATATACGAATTGCCCCAGTCCGTAGGTGACTTCCGCCAGGGGTTGTCCCCCTTTGGGCGCCATGGATAAGGCGATCTCCTGCATACAGCAGGCGAAGGGATCGCAAGCGACCATCCAATTATCCGTTTGGGTCCTTTCCGCCTTTTGTTGCTCGTCGAAGGCTTCGTCCAGGATCGCGGCGACCTTGGGCAGGGCTTTTCGCGCCTTTTTGACTTGGCGACGGATACCCCTTGCGAGCAGACGTTTGCTGCCGCTCGTGCCGTCCGCGATATCGTCTTTGCACTTAAACTCGAGGAGCAAGGCGTTGAGATGGCAACATTGCTCCAGCAGGGGGGAATTGACCACGACCGCCGTCTTGCGGAAAGGCTTGGCGACGCACGCTTTGCTCTTAAAAAACAGCTTTTCGTGTTGCACCCCGTGGAACAATATGGACAAAAAGGTGATATCGTATCCCACCCCAAAGCGCATGCACTGTCCTTGGCAACGCCCCGTTTGGTGACACAGCCCGCAGTAAAAGGCACGGAACAAGCCGTAGTCCTTCATATACATATTGGGCTTGTTAGGCAGGATATAACCAAACATAGTTTAGCGCTTGGGTTGGGCAAATCCCACTTTGCGGTAGACTTTGGCGAGGGTACGATCCGCCAGCCTCGCCGCTTTCTGAGCGCCCTCTACCATCACTTGGTCGAGGTACGCCTTGTCGGCGATCAACTCCTTGTATTTGGCTTGGATGGGCTCGAGATGGTCGGCGACCGCCTCTCCCACCGCCAATTTGAAGTCGGCGTAACTCTTGTCGGCAAACTCGGCTTCGGCTTGCTTGATGGTGCAGCCTTTGATGACCGAGTAGATGGTCAGCAAATTGGTGATGCCGGGCTTGTCCTGGCGGGCGACAATCTCGTGGCCGCAGTCGGTGACCGCGCGCTTAAATTTGCGCATGATGGTCGCTCTGTCGTCCAACAGATAGATCACGCCCTCGGTGTTGTCGTCCGTTTTGCCCATCTTGCTCGAGGGGTCGAGCAGATTTTGGATCTTGGCGCCGTGGGTGTTAAAGATGCCGTCGGGCACCACGAAGGTGGGGGAGTAGCGGTTGTTGAATCTCTCGGCGACGGTGCGCGCCAACTCGAGATGCTGCTTTTGATCCTTGCCGATGGGCACCAAGTCCGCTTGGTATAGCAAAATGTCCGCCGCCATCAAAGTGGGGTAAGCAAACAAGCCCACGTTGACGTTCTCGGGGTTTTTGGCGCTCTTGTCCTTAAATTGGGTCATGCGCCTCGCTTCGCCGAATTGGGTGTTGCAGTTGAGTACCCAAGCCAACTCGGCGTGTTGGTGTACGTGCGATTGCACGAACAAAATGCTCTTTTGGGGGTCTAAACCGATCGCCAAAAACAGCGCCATAAACTCGTAGGTGCGGCGCCTAAGGTCGGCGGGCACGCAGTCCACCGTGATGGAGTGCATATCGGCGATGGTGTAGATGCAGTCGTGTTCCTCTTGCATCCTCACCATATTGCGCAATGCGCCGATATAGTTGCCCAGTTGCAGATCGCCCGTGGGTTTGAGGGCGCTATATACGATCTTTTTTTGTTGTTCGCTCATAGTTGTTCTCCTAACTTTCGCTCAGGTTCCCACCCGCTGTCCAAATACAAGGCTTTGAGGGCTTTGTCTTCCTCGAGCCTTTTGCCGCTCAGCGCTTCCCACACCTCAGCCGCCTTTTCGTAAGGATGGTGCGCCGCCGCTATCACCACAAGATGATCGCTTTCGGCTTCCTCTCGATACACGTTCGCCACCGCCCAGGATAGAGCCGTGTGGGGGTGCAATAGATAATCTTCCTCTTGGTAGACGTCCGCCAAAACCTCTTTGACGTCCTCGTCTTCCGCCCAACCCGCCACAACGTCGGGGTACTCGTCCCGCCATCGGCGACCGGGAGCGGGCAATATCTCCCACCCTTGGGGAAGGGGATATTCGTCTTGGGTCACACCCACGATCTTGCGCGTTTGGTCGTCCGCCAATACCACCGTGTAGAGGGGCAATCCCGCCTTTTGGGCAAGGATGGCGGCGAGAGCGGCTTCCCGATCGAGAGAAGACACGACCACGTCGATCGTTTCGTCCTCGTCTATCACGTCGCTCTCCAAAAGGGTTTCGTAGACTTCTATCCAGCCCGCCGCCCATTCGGCAAGAGTGCGGTAGTCGAATCCTTGCCAAACGTAACGATCGCCCACTTGCAACAAAGCGGGCGACGGGGTCGGCGCAAGGGGAGACCCCAGCGCCTCTATCAGGCGTGTTTGGACAAGGAGTTTATCCATTAAGCCTTTTCCACCTCGTATTTGCGCATATACTCGGGCAACTCGTCCGAAGAGATGGTCAGCACCAACTCCACGTTATGCGCCTTGCCGATCTTGTCGAGTTCCTCAAAAAACTCTTCCATCTCGTCGAAGTGCATATTGGTCATACGATGGATGCCGTCGATATAGATGTGACTTACGTCCGCGTTGGCTGCCATGATGCCGCCGATAAAGCCGCCCAAACTACCGGGGGTCTCGATAAAGTACTCTTTGACGTTGACAAGACGAATGTTGTAGTGAAGTTTGAAAGTATATTTGTCGGTGTCGGTCAAAAAGACGACTTCTCCGTCGCTTTTGCCAACCATATCGTTGGCGACGTCGATGATCCTACCCGTTTTGCCGCTGCCTTTGGCGCCGTAAATCAAATGTAACATAGTATTCCTCCAATCAGTCGCAATATAGCGTATAACTATTATAAACTATTTTTGCAAGCTTTTCAAGGGTTTGAACGTTTTTCCCAAAACAAACGAAAAACGCCGGTTTGCCTTAGGATCGATCGCAAAAAAACACCGACCGCAAGGATCGGTGTTTCTCTTTTTTTCGTTAACGATACGCCTTGGACTTGCCGAAGTGCGTTGGGTAGGCGGGTTATTGCTTTTCACCCGCCAAAAGTGCGGTCTGTTCGGCAAGCCGTAACGCGTCGATGATCTGCATCATATCCCCGTCCAAAAAGGCTTCCAAATTGTACAAGGTCATGTTGATGCGGTGATCGGTCACCCGTCCTTGGGGGAAATTGTAGGTGCGGATGCGCTCGCTGCGGTCTCCCGAGCCTACCTGCGATTTGCGGCTGGCGGCGTACTCGGCGTTGGCTTGGGATTGATAGTAGTCGAGCAAACGGCTCTTTAATACCTTGATCGCCTTCTCTTTGTTTTTGAGTTGGCTCTTTTCGTCCTGACAAGTCACCACGATCCCGGTGGGAATATGGGTCATACGCACGGCGGAATCGGTACGGTTGACGTATTGTCCGCCCGCGCCGCCCGCACGATAGGTATCTACCTTGACGTCGTTCATGTTGAGTTCCACGTCCACGTCCTCGGCTTCGGGCAATACCGCCACGGTGGCGGCGGACGTGTGGATGCGCCCTTGCGACTCGGTCTCGGGCACCCGCTGCACCCGATGCGCGCCCGACTCAAACTTGAGCTTGCTGTACGCACCCTTGCCGCTGATCATAAACACGCACTCTTTGACTCCGCCTAAGTCGGTGTAGTTCATGTCGATCTCTTCCACTTTCCAGTGTTGGCGTTCGGCAAAGCGCATATACATGCGGAGCAGGTCGTACCCAAACAAACTCGCTTCCTCGCCGCCCGTACCCGCGCGGATCTCCATGATGACGTTTTTGTCGTCGTTGGGGTCTTTGGGGAGTAGCAGCACTTTGAGTTCCTCGCTCAACTCGTCCATGCTCTTTTGCGCGTCGGACAACTGCTCTTTGGCGAGTTCCAACAATTCGGGGTCCTTTTCGGTCGCCAATATCTCTTTGGCTTCCTCCAAGTCCTGTTGTTTGGCTTGGTATTGATCGTATTTTTCCACGATCTCCTCCAGTTGCGAGTGCTCTTTGCACAACTTTTGCCATTTGGCTTGGTCGGCTATGACGGAGGGGTCGCCGATCTCTTTGGTCAACTCCTCAAACCGTTCCTTCATGCTCTGTAATCTTGCAAACATAGTCGGCTCCTTATTTGTGTCCCTTGACGATGCGATCGTGACCCTCATAGTCTTTGACGATCTCCACGTCTTTATATCCGTTTCGTTCCATCAACTCTTTGACCGCGTCCCCTTGGTCGTAGCCTATCTCTAAGTACAGTTTGCCACCTTCTTTAAGCGGTGCGTCGGGGATGATGCGGCGGTAAAAGTCCAGTCCGTCCTCTCCGCCGAAGAGGGCGTTGTAAGGCTCTTTTTTGACTTGGGGAGAGAGGGTCTCCATATCCTTTTTGCTGATGTACGGGGGATTGGACACGATCACGTCAAAGTCCCCCTCGATATGCTCAAAAAGGTCGGATTGCACGAATAAAACCTCCGCGCCCAGCCTCTTGGCGTTGACGGTGGCGGCGTTGAGAGCGTCTTGGGATATGTCGCTTGCCGTAACGTCGACCTCCTGGTTTTCCAACTTGATCGTCACGCCCACAGCGCCCGATCCGGTGCATAGATCCAGCACTTTGTCGCCCGCTTTGATCTCCTTCAACACCTCTTCCGTCAACTGCTCGGTCTCGGGGCGGGGGATCAACACGCGGGAGTCCACCAAAAAGTCTCTGCCATAGAAGGCGGCTTTGCCGAGTACGTATTGCAAGGGTCTGCCTTCGGCGACTTTTTTCGCCAAGTTGACCGCCTTTTCATACGCCTTTTCGGGGATGGTCTTGATGAGGGGGAGTTCGCTACGCAACACCCCAAGCACGTCCACGAACAGCCAGTCGGTAAGGACTTCCTTGTCCTCTTGCTTGTCGAGGATGGCTTCCACTTCGTGGCGGCAGCGGGCGTATGACTTTTTGATTTGGAAGGTCGTGGTCTCCATGGCGGGGTCGGCGTCCAACTCCTGCACGGTTTGGAAGGCTTTGATCGCCACTTCCAACATACTGTCGTCGGGCACGCGGGTGGTCAGCAGTTGCACCGCCATACCCGGCGCTTTGAGGATCCGCACGAACCAGTTGTCGAACTTCGCCAAAAACTTGAGGACTTCGTAACTGGTGCCCGCCACCAAAGGCAGTAGCGCCAAGCGGAGCGCGATCCCGATAAAGGTCGCCGCCACTTTGCCGTATTGGGAAATGTCCCAACCGCACAACTCCAGTATCCATTCCACCAAACTGAAGATGAGGATGGAGATGATCAGGGTGATCACCATAAAGTTGGTGCCGCAACGGTCGTGGTGTTTGCTCATTTTGCGGGCGTTCTCCACGGTCAATTCCAACCCGTGCTCGTAGCAGGAGATGGTCTTGTGTTCGGCGCCGTGGTACATAAACAGCCGCTTGATGTCTTTCATCAAGGAGATCAGCCACAAGTACCCCACAAAGAGGAATAGACGTATCCCGCCCTCGATCAGGTTTTTGAAGATGGTCGCCAGCTTTTCCCCTTCGGGCATGGCGTGGTTGTTGATGACGTCCACGATCACTTTGGGTAGGATGATAAACAACCCCACCGCCAGCGCAACGCCCAAGATCACGCCGAAAAACATGGCGATATCCATCACGTTGATGTGCAAGGTCTTCGCGAGCCACTTTTCAAACTTGTTGGGCTGCTCCTCTTCCAAGTCCTGCCCGTACACCTCGGCGGAACGCATGGTGATGCGCATACCCGACACGAGCATACTGAAAAAGTTGAGGAAGCCCCTAAGGAAGGGGACCTTCGCCCACCATTTGGGGGGAGCGAGGCGCCGGCTTTCCACCACGATGTCGCCCTCTCCCGTGCGGATAGCGGTGGCGTAAGCGGTGGTGCCTTTCATCATCACCCCTTCCAACACGGCTTGCCCGCCTATTTTACTGCAAAACTTTTTCTTCTTCATACTTGACCTCGCAACAAACGGTCGGCGCGTTAGCCCTCTTGTGTGCCAAACGCAAGTGCTCTAAGATAGAAAAATAGTGCGAAAGAATGACCCCCTCGCACTATCTCGGTCGGTAACCTAACTAACCGCGGTTGTAACGCTTGTTGAACTTGCCCACGCGACCGCCGGTCTCCACGGTCTTTTGTTTGCCGGTGAAGTAGGGATGGCATTTGCTGCAGATATCCACCTTGATCTCGTCCACGTTTTTGGTGGTGCCGGTCAGGAAGGTCTCGCCGCAAGCGCAGGTCACGGTAACGGTATGATAATTGGGATGGGTATTGTTCTTCATATATATCACCTCTTGTAGATAATGTCACAATGCTTTTACATTATACTTACATTATCTCTCTAAGTCAACTGTTTTTTACTTTGTTTATCCGATTTAACCCTCTATTTCCTCGGTTTCGCCCGCATTTTCTTCGGTTTTGCCTTCGTCTTCGGGCGAAGTCGGCTGTCCGTCGTCCCCTTTGCCTTCGTCGGGAGCTTCCTCTTTGGGCTCTTGCTCTTGTCCCGGCTCGACCTCTACCGTCTTATCGGCGGGCAGTTGGATCACCGCGTCCGTAGTCCTTCCCTCGTGCAAAACCGAGATCAAACGCACCAAGCAGTCGTTGAGGAACTCCACTTTGGGTCTCTCTTCCACGTCCGCTTCGAGGTGGCCTCCGCCGATCCCCGAGTCGTCGGTCAGGTACACGTACACTCCGCCCGTCAATAGGGATTGACTGCGGAAGAAGTATTCGGTCTTTTGGTCGATGCCGCTGCTGGCGACGGTCAACACTTTGATGCCCGCTCTTGCCGCATCGAGGATGGCTTCGTCCCATTCGTTCACCTTATAGTCGTGCGCGGGAGCGTCGGCGACGTGGACGATGTATTTGTCGCACTTGGCGGACCATTGTTTGCTCACCGCTTCGCTCAACGCGGTTTCCACCGCCTCTTCGAAGTCTCCGCCGCCACCGGCGTGTTGTTGTTCCAACCAAGCCTTTTGAGCGTCGATGTCTTTGGTGAAATCGCTGTACAAGGTCACGTATTCGTCCCCTTCGTCGCGGTAGACCATCAATGCCAAAGTCACCTCGGCTTGGGTCGCTTCCTTTACGCGGGCGATCACGTCGGCGATCTCTTTTTTGAGGTAGTCGATCTCGTCTCCCATCGAGCCGGTGGTGTCGATCACAAACATCAACTCCACGTTTTGCGCCCTATCTCCTGCTTCGCCGCCTATTTCATCTTGATCAAAGACCACTTCGGCTTGGGCTTCCTTTCTCAAATTGGCTTGGTCGATGTTTTGCGGTAGCACCAATTCGACTTGCAACCCCTCTTTCCACTCGGGAGCGTACAGATAGCCCACGCCCGCATTGTCGGTCTTAGCCGCAAACAACACGACGTCCCCGTCTTTGAGTAGTATGGTCGCTTGAGGAAGACCTTGCGCGGTCACCTTGACTTGGTGGAGTGCCTTAAAGGCGAACTGTTGATAGTATTCGGCGTATTTCCCGGGACCTTCTTGGGTGCTGGTGAGCAGCCCTTTCCAGTAGTCGATCGATCCGTGATCGTCGTAGGCGCAGGCGGTCAACATACCCGCTCTCGCTTGGATCACTTCGCGGGCTTCTTCGTCGGTCAAGGCGCCCGCCACCGAGCCGTCTTTGCGGTAGACCACGTAACCGCCGTCCAAGTATTTGACCGTTCCGCCGTCGCGGATATAACCGATGGCCTCCGATGTCGAGCCGTCAAAGTGGGGGATGTCACCCGATGGGATCCCGCTCGGCTCGACCGCACTGATATCGCCCGAGTCGATCCGCCCGCCGCCCGCTCCACCGGGCGCGCGACTATCCGAGACGTTGCCCTTTTGGGCGCACGCGACAAAACCAAACGCGATCACGACGATCAATAGGATAGATACGAGATACTTTTTCATGTCTTTCTCCTTTCGCGGGGCTTGTCCCCGCTTACCTTTCTACTTATACAATGCGTTGACCCCCTCAAGTGTCCCGCGTTTCCCGAAAAAACAAAAAAAGGTTTTGCAACCTTTCTCGTTTTGGGCGTTAGTTTTGGGAAGGGAAGTGCGCTTCCAAGTAGTAGATGGGACCCAAGGGCGCAAATCGATCCTCGTATTCGCTCGTCAAATTGGGGATGGGGTCTTGGTGCAGATCGAGCGAAATGCGGTCGAACACCATGCCCGCCTCGCTCATCGACTGCAAGCTGTACTCAAAAAAGTGCCGATTATCCGTCTTTTGCACCACCTGTCCGCCCTCTTTGAGCCACTCTTTATACAGGGACAAAAACCGCTTGTAGGTCAGCCGTTGCTTTTCGTGACTGGCGGTGGGGAAGGGGGAAGAAAAGTTGAGATAGATCTTGTCGAAGGCGTGCTTGACGATATGGCGGGGGAGATATTCCACCCCGCAGTTGCCAAAGCGCAAATTGGTCAAGTTCTCCCTTTTGGCGCGTTCCACTCCGGGAATGATCACGTTGGTGTACTTTTCCACCGCGAGGTAGTTGACGTCGGGATGGCTTACCGCCATACGGCAGATCCATTGTCCTTTACCGCAACCCACCTCTAAGCACACGGGGTTGTCGTTGCCGAAGACTTGGGCAAGATCCAGCACGTCCAAGGGGCTGTCGTTGCGGGCGTCCTTGTCGAGGTCGTAGCCCACCACGATATAGTCGCGTGCCGCTTCCACCCGCTCGGTAAGATATTTTTTGAGACGCATGCGCATGGGCTAGTCCACCTTGCACAAGAGCAGATCGCCAAACTCGTTGACTCCTTCTTTGAGCCGCTCGAAATCTTGGTCGATCGTGTCGAAATTGGCGTAATTCAAGGCGATCTCCTTGACCGACAGCGCGCCGATATTGAGCAGGTTGACCGCGGCGGGCACGTTGCCTCTGCCGTCCGTCAAACCCAACACTTTGAGTTTTTTTGCGAGGACCGCTCTGAGATCGACGTTGACTTTGCCGATATAAGCGTCGGTGCCTACGATGCACACCCTGCCCAATTCGCCCGATACGGACAAAGCCAACTGCGGGTTGATCTTGCCCGTGCCTTCCAACACCGTACATTCGGTCAGCAGCCCGCCCGTGACGTCGCGCACTCTCTGCAAGACGTCTTGCTTTCCGCTATTGATGGTATAGCACAGCCCCATGGCTTTGGCTTGCTCCAATTCCTCTTCGTCCGAGCCGATGACGATGGGTATGGCGTGATAATAGTCCGCCAGTTGCGCCAATAGCAAGCAGTAGGGATTGGTGCCGAAGATGGCGATGTATTCCCCCTTTTTCAGTTCCAACTGATCGACGGTCGCCACCGCCATAGCGGCTTGTTCGGCAAAGATCGCCGACGAGTCCGCCACCTTTTCGGGCAAGGGGATGACGTATTCGCGGGGCACGACCACGTAGTCCTGCAAATACCCCGATACGTCCAGCGTGCGGATGTGCTCGTGGTAGTAAGGGGTCAACAATACCCTCTCACCCTTCATCAGGCCCATCTCTTCGTCCGACTCGCTCACCAAACCGATGGCGATACGGGAGGGGATAAGGGGCAGGCGTTTTTCGTCCCTGCCGGCATAGAGCGCCACGTCCGAGTGGGAGATGGCTGCCAAAGTGACTTTCACTTTGACTTCGCCCGTCTTGCGCGGGGTGTCGGCTGCCTCTAAGGACAGGTGGTTTGCTTCTTTGATGATCCAAGCTTTCATAACGGTACTCCGTTACTTAGTATAGCACAACCGCGACCGTTTGGCAACCCGTTTATTTACGCGCGCGTACGCGTAAATATAAGGATAAAGTTTTTGCTCGCCATTTTGCCGGATTTTTTTGCCGTCAATCGTTTGCCAAAGGGGTGGGACAAGTGCTAATATGGTTATATCAATCACAAGGAGGCGCGCCGATATGGATGCTGACCCGTACAGTAGCAATATTCGTTTGTTTCGTGGCGCGCTTGTTCGTTAATCTTCCCGCGCGCCAAGCGTAAGGAGGTTAACATGATCACTGTTTCCGTTCAAAAAGACAATCGTTTGGTGCAACTCCCCGCCGAGTCGGTGGAGACTTTGACCGACTTCAAGCACCGCTGGGTGCACATGATCAACCCCAACGACCGAGAGATCGAGTTCGTGGAGGAAGTGGCGGGCGTTCCTGCCGACGTACTCAAAGCCGCCCTTGACGAGGACGAAAAACCTCGTATCGAAAAGGAGGACGAGTACCTTTTGGTGTTGGTCGACATCCCTGTCATGGAAGACGACGAGGACACCGGCACCATCACCTATTCGACTTTGCCTATGTCCATCATCGTGGTGGGCAACACCATCATCACCGTGTGTTTGTCGGACACGGCGGTCATTCGGGACTTCTTGGTGGGTCGTATCAAGGACGTCAGTATCGATAAGACCACTCGTTTCGTGTTCCGCATGCTGTTCCAAGTCACCACGAGATACTTGACTTACCTTCGTCAGATCGACAAAAACAGTCAAAAGATCCAAAACGAATTGCGCGAGAGCATGCGCAACGAGGAGATGTTGGAACTGTTGGATATCCAAAATTCGCTGGTGTACTTCTCCAACTCTTTGCGCTCCAACAACAACGTCATCGACAAGATGATCAAGTCCAACTCCTACCTTCCCAAGTACGAAGAGGATCAAGACCTCATCGAAGACGTCGGCATCGAGTCCTTGCAGGCGCTTGACACCTGTAACACCTTCCGCGACATTTTGGCGGCGACCATGGAGGCGTACGGCTCGGTCATCAACAACAATATGAACAAGGTCATGAAGGTACTGACCTTCATTACCGTGGTCATCAGCTTCCCGACTTTGGTCTTTTCCATGTTCGGTATGAACTTGGACGGCATTCCCGGCAACGCGGGCTGGGTGAGCGATCACGCGTGGGTCTTCGGCGTGGTATCGGCGGGCACGATCCTTTTGAGCGTTCTGGCGGGTATCTTCGTTTGGCGCAAGAAGATGTGATCCGTCGCCCGAAAAATTTGCCGAAACAAAATCAAAAAAAGTGACGAAAACTGTTTGACAATACCAATTCTTTGTGATAGTATGAATAGGCTATCGAGAGATAGGCTTTTTTTTGGGGGTATAGCTCAGCTGGGAGAGCACCTGCCTTGCAAGCAGGGGGTCAGCGGTTCGATCCCGCTTATCTCCACCAAGTGTATGGG
>CADBTQ010000033.1 GCA_902797685.1 uncultured Eubacteriales bacterium
CGTCAACGAAGAGTTGACGGCCCTGATGGGCTCCACCGCGACCAAACTGCGGTTTGCCGACCGTCCCCCCACAGTCATCTTGATGTGCGGCTTGCAGGGCAGCGGCAAGACCACCATGTGCGGCAAGTTGGGTCTCCATCTCAAAAAGCAAAACAAAAGACCTTTGTTGGTCGCTTGCGACATCTATCGCCCCGCCGCCGTGTTGCAACTGCAAAGGGTAGGCGAAAAAGCGGGCGTACCCGTGTTTGAAAAGGGCACGCAAGACCCTCGCAAAACGGTCAAGCAGGCGATGGAATACGCCGTCGCCAACGGCTACGACGTGATGGTCGTGGATACGGCGGGCAGATTGCACATCGACCAAGCCCTCATGCAGGAGTTGGTCGACCTCAAAGGGATACTCAACCCCACCGAGATACTGCTCGTCATCGACGCTATGTTGGGTCAGGACGCGGTCAACGTCAGTAAGGAGTTCAACGACAAACTGGACGTCACGGGCGTGGTCATGAGCAAGATGGACGGCGATACCCGCGGTGGTGCGGCGCTGTCCGTCAAAGCGGTCACCGGCAAACCCATCAAGTTTGTGTCGATGGGCGAAAAGATGACCGACTTGGAGATCTTCTATCCCGACCGCATGGCGAGCCGCATCCTCGGCATGGGCGACGTGCTCACTCTCATCGAAAAGGCGGAAGCCGCCTATACCGAAGAGGAAGCCCGCAAAATGCAACAAAAGATGCGCACCGCTTCCTTTACGTTGACCGACTACTTGGAACAATTCGACAAGATCGGCAAGATGGGCGATCTCAGCAGTATGCTGGGCATGGTGCCCGGGCTTAACGGCAAGGTCAAAGCCAGCGACCTCAAAGTGGACGAAGATAAGGTCAAGCGCATCAAAGCGATCATCTATTCGATGACGCAAGAGGAGCGGGACAATCCCGACGTCATCAAGGCAAGTCGCAAAAAGCGGATCGCCGCGGGCAGCGGTACCACCATTCAGGAAGTCAACCAACTGCTCAAGCAATTCGAGATGACCCGCGACACCATGAAACGTATGATGAAAGGCGGCAAGAGAGCCAAATTTCCCTTTTAGAAACTAAGCGGCAACGCAAAAATAAAACAAAAAGTATATTTGGAGGATAAAAATTATGGTTAAAATCAGATTGACTCGTATGGGCGCTAAGAAGAACCCCTGCTATCGCATCGTGGCTATGGACAGCCGCAAAGCTCGTGACGGACAATACATCGAGCAAATCGGCGTGTACCAACCCAAGACCGAACCCGCCACCGTGCAAATCGACGTGGAATTGGCGAAAAAATGGCTCGCCAACGGCGCTCAACCCACCGATACCGTGCGCGATCTGTTCCACAAAGCCGAGATCCTGTAATCATGCAAGAGCTGTTGGAGTATATCGTATCTTCTTTGATCGGCGAGGGCAAGGAGTTTGACGTCAACGTCAACGAAAAGGAACGCGCCATCTACTTGCACGTCAACAAAGAGGATATCGGCAAAGTGATCGGCAAAGGCGGCAAGATCGCCAAAGCGATCCGCACGATCGTCAAAGCGGCTGCCGGCAAGATTAACCACAAGTACAACGTGGAGATTTTGGAGAGAGATTGAGCGTTATCGAAGTTGGTAAAATCGTCAAGCCCCAAGGGATCAAGGGCGAAGTCAAGGTACTTTGCTACGTTGACAATCCGTCGGGGCTTAGTAAGCTTGCACAAATTACGGTAGGGGGGAGACCCTACCGTATTTTGCGTGCAAGAGCGGTGGGACAAGAGGCGTATTTGACCTTGGAAGGGGTCGCCGATCGCGATGCGGCGGAGAGCCTTAGAGACAAAGTCCTCACCGTCCCTCGCGAACTGGCGGACGACCTCAAGAAAGGGCAATATTTTGTGCAAGACCTTATAGGTCTTGTCCTGACCGACGGGGAGCGGGAGTTGGGGAAGATCACCGACGTTTTGCAGTACGGCGCCGCCGACGTGTTGGTGCTGGATCAAGGCAAACGCATGGTGCCCTATCTCAACAAACTGGTGCTCGACGTGGATTTGACCGCGGGCAAAATGTTGGTAGACGGCAAGGTCTACGGGGAGGTAGTGTGTGAAAATTGACGTTTTGACAGTCTATCCCGAGATGTACGACCTCATGCACCAAAGCGTGATCGGCAAGGCGTTGGAAAAGGGCGCTTTTGAGTTTGGCGTGGTCAATATCCGCGATTATTCGTCGGACAAGCACCATCGCACCGACGACTATCCTTTCGGCGGCGGCGCGGGCATGGTCATGACCGCCCAACCCATTCACGACGCGATAGCGGCGGTGGATCCGACGCATAGCCGTCGTCGCATTTTGATGAGCCCCCGCGGGCGCACTTTCGACCAATCTATCGCCAAGGAATTGGCGGCTCTCGACGGCTTTATTCTCGTTTGCGGCTCTTTCGAGGGCGTGGACGAGCGGGTCATCGAGGCGGATATCGACGAGGAGATGAGCATCGGCGACTACGTGCTTACCAGCGGAGATCTGGCGGCTATGGTCATCGTCAACGCGGTGGCGCGCAACCTACCGGGCGTACTCGGCAGCGAGGAAAGCACCGCCGAAGAGAGTTTTGGGGACAATCTGTTGGAGTATCCCCAATACACCCGTCCATCCGTTTGGGAGGGGAGAGAGGTACCCGAAGTGTTACTGTCGGGCAATCACGCCCTCATCGCCAAATGGCGGCGGGAGCAGAGTTTTCGGCTCACCAAAGAACGTCGTCCCGACTTACTGGAGAAAAAATGATCATTCAATGGTTTCCCGGACACATGAGCAAGGCATTGCGCAAGATGGAAGAATCGGTGCGCAAGGTGGACTGCATCCTGTACGTGCTTGACGCGCGTGCGCCTTTTTCGTGTATCAATCCCCAATTCGCCCCCCTTTTGGCGCATCGCAGCGTGGTGTACGTCATCAACAAGATCGACACGGTAGACCCCGCCGACGTAAAGGCTTGGAAGGAGTATTTCGAGGGGAGAGGGGAGACCGTGGTGTGCACCAACTCGGCGTTGGGCAAAGAGGCGGGCAAAGTGTTGTCCGCTTTGAGCGCTATCAACAAAGAAAAGGTGGATAGATACCAAGCCAAGGGCGCTCGTTACGACGTCAAGGCGATGGTGATCGGTATGCCCAACACGGGCAAGTCCACCATGATCAACTCCCTTGCCAAAGGTCGGCGCACCGTCACCGGCGACCGCCCCGGCGTGACGAGGGGGGAGCAATGGATCCGATTGGACAACGGGGTCGTGTTGCTCGATACCCCCGGCACGTTGTGCCACAGTATCGAGGTGGAAGACACCGCGTTCAACTTAGCGTATATCGGTTGCATCCGCGACGCCATCTTGGATACCGAGGAGCTGGCGGTGCAATTCGTGGGCAAAATGAGTAGGGAATACCCCGCCCTTTTGGAGCAACGCTACAAGGTGACGGTCGGGGACAAGACCCCGCTTAAGTTGTTTGAAGACATTGCCGTCTCGCGCGGCTTTTTGCTCAAAGCGGGCGAGGTGGATTACAGCCGTACCGCGGCAAGCGTACTGGACGACTTCCGCAAGGGCAGGCTGGGCAAGATCGTATTGGAGAGACCATGAAGAAAGAGAAAGCACCCGTGGATATGTTGGCTTACGAGCACGCTTGGCAAGAGCGCGGCGCACTTTTAATCGCGGGTATCGACGAAGCGGGGCGCGGTCCCTTGGCGGGGCCCGTGGTGGCGGCGTGCTGTATCATGCCCTTGGACGACCTTGTCGAGGGGGTCAACGACAGCAAGCAACTCACCGAAACAAAAAGGGAAAAACTGTTTCCGCTTATCAAAGAAAAAGCGATCGCCTATTCCATCGTGGAAGTGAACGAAAAGGTGATCGACGAGATCAACATCCTCAACGCCACCAAACAAGCGATGCGGGAGTGCTTGGATCGCCTTGCCGTCAAACCCGACGTAGTGTTGATCGACGCGGTCAAATTGGATTGCGACACCAAAGTGGACGCCATCATCAAAGGGGACGCGCTATCCTATACGATCGCGTGCGCGTCCGTTTTGGCAAAAGTGCATAGGGATCACCTCATGTTGGAGTACGACGAGATCTATCCCGCCTACGGCTTTGCCAAACACAAGGGCTACGGCACCAAGCAGCATATCGAGGCGCTGCAAACGGTAGGACCTTGCCCCATCCATCGCCGCACCTTTATCGGGCACTTTGTGGACGTCGATGAATAATCGCTACGAAGGATTGGCGGGGGAGGAAGCCGCCTGCAAGTATTTGACCGACAAGGGGTACAAGATACTCGAGCGCAACTACGCCAACAAGGTAGGGGAGATCGACATCATCGCCCAAGACAAAGAGTACACGGTGTTCGTCGAGGTCAAGACCCGCTCGGACGACCGCTACGGCTACGCCTTGGAGGCGGTCACGCCCGCCAAGATCGCCAAGATCGTGCGGTGCGCCGACTGGTATCTGACCGTCAAACGCAAGACGGACTCGGACGTCAGATTCGACGTGGTGTGCGTAGGGCAAAACGGTGTAGAACACGTCGTCAACGCGTTTACACGCCTTGACGCGGGTCGCCGCAACCATTGGTAAAAAATATGCAAAACGCGCATAAAAAACAGTTGCGTGAAATCGTTTTGTATGATATTATATTATGGACTTCGGGTGGACCGCTGTGTCGTAAGACTTGGGCACATGTACGCTTTGATTAAAATGGAGGAAAGTCATGAACGTTATTGATGTAATCGAACAAGAACAAATGCGCAAAGATCTGCCCGAGTTTGGCATCGGCGATACCCTTCGTATCACTTTGGGTTTTTGGGAGCAAGTGCGTAGCGCCACCAACGTCGGCGGTAGCAAAAACCAACACCAAAAGAAAGACGACAACAAGAAAGAGTATCGTACCCAAATCTACGAAGGCACCCTGATCGCTCGCAAAAACGGCGGTCTCCGTGAGACCATCACCGTGCGTAAGATCGCTGCCGGCGTGGGTGTGGAAAAGACCTTTATGCTTCACAGCCCCCAAATCGTCAAGATCGAGGTTGTCCGCAAAGGTTTCGTCCGTCGTGCCAAATTGTACTATCTGCGTGAACGCACCGGTAAAGCCGCTCGCGTCCGTGCCGCCAAGATCGAGTACAAGAAGTAATCTGTTTGACAAAGATGCGTCCGAGTGTATCGGACGCATTTTTGTTTTGTCTTATCGGGATAGTTTTGCCAAAATCGTCGCGTTTTCTCGCGCGCGTGCGCGCGATATATTTCGCGCGAATATATTTTTGTTAAATTACGCAATAAGCGCTTGCTTTTTTGGTGCGGTTGACTATACAATAAAATACACAACCATCTGAGGTGACGTATGAAGTATAGAATTATTATTGCGATCGTTTTGGTGGCGGTGCTCGCCGTTTGTTTGGCGGGGTGCGCCCAAAACTCGTCGTATCAAGTGGACGCGGACAAGGAATTGTTGGCGGTGGGTAATCTGGAAAAGGTGACCGACGGCAAGTTGGAAGGGTGGACTCTCACCACCGGAGACAACGCCGCCAATCCGACTTTGGTGTCGATCGACAAGGACTCGGCTGCCTACGATCCCGCCTACGGCACTCGTTTCGCTCGTATCAGCGCCAATGTCAAGGGTAGCTATACCTATTACTCGCAACAAGTAAGCTTAGAGCGCGGCGCGGTCTATCGTTTGTCCGCCTCTATCCGCGTGACTTCTTCGGTCATAGCCGGCGGCACTCGTTCGGCATATGTCGGTCTCAAGGAGTACGCCTATATCTTTGATTCGCTCGCCTCTTCGGGCGAGTGGAAGACCGCTTCGGTCTACTTCCGCAACGACGCCACCGATACCGTCACCGTGGTGTGGGGGTTGGGTAGCGAGGATTCGCTTGCCACCTCGGGTACCGCTCAATTCGACAATATCTCTTTGGTCAAATTGTCGGACGACGAGGCGGAGCAAGTGATCGCTCTCTCCCTTAAGGATGGCAACGGTCGCTACGATACGGGTTACGCCAAGACGGTCAAAGACACCGTTTACTTGGTGCTGACCACCGTGTTGTTCGCTTTTCTTGCGGCTTTGGCGTTCTTTGCGATCAAACACTTTATCAACAAGGACAACACCATCCTGCCCGAGGGCGGAGATCCCGCACCCCAAGGGACGGGCAAAAACAAGTTCTGGTGGTCGCCCACTCTGTGGCTCGTCGTTTCGTTGCTCGTGGGCTTCGGTATTCGATTGGCGCTCAGTTTGACCGTGTTCGGTTACGGTCCTTACGGCAATCAAGTCGCTTCCGACGCCGCTATCATGGCGGAGAAGGGGTTGTTCCGTTCTTACGTGGATATCGCCAACGTCTACGCCCCCGGCGCCAACTATCTGTTGTATATCATGGGATTGATCGCTATCCCTCTCCACCTCACCCAGGGCACGTTGGGCATGGCGATCTTCCTCAAAATACCCGCCATCTTGGCTGACTTGGTGCTGACCGTGGTGTTGTTTAGCACCCTCGCCAAAGAAAAGGGCGTGCGGACCGCCACCGTGGCGAGTTTGCTGTTTGCCGTCTGTCCCGTGACTTTCGCCGCTTCGGGCGTGTGGGGCACCTTTACCCCCGTGGGCGTGTTGTTCCTGGTGCTTGCGCTCCTTGCGGCAAGGGATCGTCATATCGTCAAACTGACCGTCTTCTACGGACTGTCCGTGTTGTTTATGCCCGAGGCGCTGTTGCTATTGCCCTTGCTCGTCGCCTTTGCGGTGGTGACCTATATCAAGTGTCCCGAGACCCGTATCAAGATCCCCGTGGCGGCGACCGTTGCCATCGTGGCGGGGTACGCTCTGACCGTGCCTTTGGCGATCGACTATTACGTGTTGGGTCGCCCCTTCATCGTGTTGGAGCGTTATATCACCTATTTCACCCAAAACGGCTATTTCGCCCGCAACATCTTCGGCTTGTACGGTATGGTGTCGGTGGGAGCGGACACGCTCAACACGACGGGCAAAGTGTTTAGCGCCTTTTTTGCGGTGCTCGTCCTCTCGGGCGGTATTGCTCTCTATGCGATCAAGCGAAACCGTCAAGACCTCATCTTGGCGGCGGGTTGGAGTTTGGCGGGCGTGTTGGTGCTTTGCGCTCACCAAGATATGTGGCTCGTGTTGCCCGTCCTCGTCGTATTGGGGCTGTACTCTCTTATCGCCAACGAAAAGAGAGTGGGTCTGGCGGCTACCTTGTGGGCAGTCCTCGCCACCCTCAACGTGGGTTACGCGCTTTGGGTCGGCGGCAACGTGCAGGGCGGCTTGGGATCGACTGCGGCGGTCATTTCGTCTTCCGATCCCGTGCTCATTACCTTCTCGGTGTTGACCACATTGGTATTCGGCTACTTGACCTACGTCGCCGTGGACGTGTGTATATTGGAACGTAAACTCAATTTCGATCCCATTTCCAATAGTATCGAGCGCTGCAAAAAGTTGCTTAGGATCAAAGACAAAGAGCAGTCATAGCGAGGATAGCGTATGTTAGCCAAAGTCAAAAGTTATGCGTTGATCGGTTTGGAAGGATATCCCGTCGATATCGAGGTGGATATCACTTCGGGCGTGCCCGCATTGGATATGGTGGGGCTGCCCGATACCGCCGTCAAGGAGGCGAAAGATCGGGTCAAGAGCGCCATCGCCAATTCGGGGCTCGTCAATCCCATCAAACGCATTACCGTCAACTTCGCCCCTGCCGATACCAAAAAGGAGGGCGCTATGTTCGACCTTCCGTTGGCTATCGGCATCCTTTGCGCTTCGCAACAGGTCCCGATGGAAGACGTGGGCGCTTACGTTTTGGTGGGGGAACTCAGCTTAGACGGCAGTTTGCGCCACCTCAACGGCATCACGCCTTTGCTCATTTCGGGTATGCAGGCGGGCTACAAACGCTTTATCATTCCTTCCGCCAACAAGATGGAAGCCTCTTTCGTTGAGGGGATCGAGGTGTACGCCGCCGACAATCTGCTTGCCGTCGTCAATCACCTATCCCGTGCGGAGCAATTACCCAAAGTGGAGTATCGTCCTTACGTAGCGGGTCGCAGCGCCGGGCTACACGGCTTTGACTTTGCCGACGTACACGGGCAAGCGGTCGCCAAGCGCGCTTTGGAGATCGCCGTGGCAGGCGGACACAACGTGTTGATGATCGGTCCTCCCGGGGCGGGTAAGACCATGCTTGCCAAGTGCGTTTTGTCCATCATGCCCGAGATGACGTTTGAAGAGGCGATGGAAGTGACCAAAATCCATTCGGTGGCGGGTCTGATCGACTCCACCCACGGTATCGTCAATATCCGTCCCTTCCGTTCGCCCCACCATTCGGCGACCGTGCCGGCGCTGGTGGGCGGCGATCGCAAAGCCAAGCCGGGCGAGGTCAGTTTGGCGCATCTCGGCGTGTTGTTTTTGGACGAAGTGCCCGAGTACAACCGCCGCGCCTTGGAGTCGTTGCGCCAACCTATGGAAGACGGCGTCGTCACGGTCAGCCGCATTATGCAGACGGTGACTTATCCCGCTAACTTTATGTTGATCGGCAGTATGAACCCGTGTCCTTGCGGCAACTACGGCAGTAAGACCAACGAGTGTACTTGTACGCCGACCCAAATTCGCAACTACATCAATCGTCTGTCGGGTCCTTTGCTCGATCGTATCGACATACAGGTAGAGGTGGACAGCATCACCTACGGTGAGTTTTCTTCCGCCGAGAGCGCCGAGCCCTCCGAGACGATCGCGCGACGGGTCAAACGGGTGAGAGAAAAGGAGAGGGAACGCTTTGAGGGCACCCCCATTCATACCAACAGCGAGATGACCAATCAAGAGATCAAACGCTATTGCGCTTTGGATAAGGAAAGTAAGGATCTGTTGGAGATCGCCTTTGCCAAGTTGGGTCTGTCCGCTCGCGCGGGATACCGTATTATACGCGTGGCGCGCACGATCGCCGATCTCGAGGGAGAGGACAATATCCTTCCCAAACACATCGCCGAGGCGATACAATATCGCTCGCTCGATAGGAAGTATTGGATCTGATGGAATACAGCGCGTGGGACAAAGGATGCATATGGCTGTCGGTCACCAAGGGATTGGGCGTCAGCCGTCGTCAAAAGTTGATGGATAACTATCAACTTGACGAACTCTACCTCAACATAGAGGAGTGGAAAGAGGAACTCGTCGACCTTTTGGACGAGGAACACTACGATCGCTTGCTCGCCTCTCGCAAAGAGGGTTTGGTCGACAAGGAGATCGAGGCGCTTGACCGCATAGGCGGGGTCGCGCTGTGTTGGGGTAGCGATCGCTATCCTACCGCCTTAAACGACTTGCCCCAACCGCCCGTGGTGATGTACGCGCAAGGCGACTTGTCTCTCTTGGAAGAGCGCGCTCTGGCGGTGGTCGGCACCCGCAATATCACCCGCTACGGTCGGGACGTCACCCAAAACTTCGTGGGGGATCTGGTCACCAACGGCTTTTGCATCGTATCGGGGCTGGCTCGCGGGGTGGACTCGGTCGCCCATCGCACCGCCTTGTCCTTTGACAAGCCCACCATCGGCGTATTGCCTTGCGGATTGGATCAGGTGTATCCCGCCGAAAACAAGGAGTTGTACGACCAAATGCGGGTAAGAGCGTTGCTCGTCAGCGAATACACCATGGGCACTAAGGTACAGCAATTTACCTTTGTGGAGCGCAATCGCATCATCGCGGCACTCGCCTTGGGCGTATTGGTCACCGAAGCGGGCGAAAAGAGCGGAGCGTGTCTCACGGTAGGTCACGCGTTGGAAATGGGTCGGGACGTCTTCGTCGTCCCCGGCAATATATACAGCAAGGCGTCTTTGGGCGCCAACAAATTGATCAAAGATATGCAAGGTGCCATCGTCACCTCAGCCTACGACATATTGGAAGAATACAACGTGGCGGTGGAGCAAGAGCCCGTTACGCAAATGCAACTGGATTTTGTGGAAAACCAGATCGTAGAAGCGTTGCAGGAAGGAGACAAGCACATCGAGGAACTCATCAAGTTGACCGGCTTGTCGGTCAGCCAACTGGGACCCGTGCTCACCAAATTGGAATTGGTGGGTCTGCTCCACAAGGTAGCGGGCAATTACTACGGCATATAGCATCTTAGGAGGAGTCATGAAATTAGTCATCGTAGAGTCACCGAAAAAGGCAAAGACCATCGAAAAGTATTTGGGGTCGGATTTCCGCGTCAAAGCGAGCGGGGGGCACGTTTGCGACCTGCCCGCCAAGTCGTTGGGTATCGACGTCAACAACAACTTTAAGCCCGAGTACGTGATCAATGAAGACAAGCAACGCACCATCGATTCGCTCAAAGCGGACGTGGCGCGCGCCAAAGAAGTGTATCTCGCAACCGACCCCGACCGCGAGGGCGAGGCGATCAGTTGGCACTTGGCGACCGTGTTGGGTATTCCCGACACCGCTTGCCGTATCGAGTTTCACGAGATCAGCAAAAAGGCGATCACCAACGCCCTTGCTTCCCCCCGTCATATCGATATGAATTTGGTCAACGCCCAGCAAGCACGCCGCGTGCTCGACAGATTGGTGGGTTACAAGATCAGCCCCGTGCTCAATCGCAAGATCAAGTCGGGTCTGTCGGCGGGGCGCGTGCAAAGCGCCGCCTTGCGTATGTTGGTCGACAGAGAGCGGGAGATTCGCAACTTCGTCCCCCAAGAGTATTGGACTTGGCAAGCCCAATTTGCGTTTGGTCGCAGCAAGATCAAGGGCAATTTTGAGGAGATCAACGGCAAAAAGCACCGTATCGGCTCCAAAGAGGAGATGGACTCTATGCTCGCCAAAGCGAGCGGCAAACCCTGTATCGTGGATACGGTCAAGACAGCCGTGCGCAAGTCTTTCCCCCAACCGCCCTTTACCACGTCGACTTTGCAACAGGACGCCACCAGCAAGTTCAATCTGTCCGCTCCCCAGGTCATGCAGATCGCCCAACAACTCTACGAGGGCGTGGAGATCGACGGGGATCACGTGGCGCTGGTGACCTACATCCGTACCGACTCGGTCCGAGTGTCCACCGACGCGGTGTTTATGGCAAGGGATTACATCAAAAACAACTTCGGCGGGGACTATCTGCCCGCCTCGCCCAATTCTTACAAGACCTCGTCCAACGCGCAAGACGCGCACGAAGCCATCCGTCCCATCAGTTTGGAGCGCACCCCGCAATCTTTGGCGGGCAAACTCGGCAAGCAGATGTTGTCGGTGTACAAACTCATCTTCGACCGCTTCGTGGCGTCGCAGATGACTCCTGCGCAGTACAATACGTTGGATATCCGCGTGGGTATCCAAGCGGACGAGGAGAGCAACTACGGCTTCCACACCAAGGGTCGCGCCCTCAAATTTGCGGGATTTACCGCCGTGTACAACGACGTCAAGCCCGCCGAGGACGAGGAAGGGGACATCTCCACCCCCGTCAAAGAGGGGGATGAAGTCACCCGCGTGTCGGATAAGACCGAGCAAAAATACACCAAGCCTCCCCAACGCTACAGCGAGTCGAGCTTGATCAAGGCGATGGAAGAAAACGGCATCGGCCGTCCGTCCACCTACGCCAGCATCATTTCGGTGCTGTCTAAGCGGGACTACACGGGCAAAGAGGGCAAATACATGACCGCCACCCCCTTGGGCGAGCAGGTCGTGGACGAGATGAACAAAAACTTCCAAGACATTTTGGATTTGCACTTTACCGCCAATATGGAAAAGTCGCTGGACGACATCGGCGAGGGCAAGCGGCAGTGGCAAGACCTCATCGCCGAGTTCTATCCCGGCTTTATGGAGCACGTGTACGCCGCTTACAAAGATAACAAGCCTTCGGACAAAAAACCGGACGAAGTGACGGATATCCGCTGCGACAAGTGCGGCGCCTTTATGGTCATCAAAGAGGGGCGCAACGGCAAGTTCCTCGCTTGTCCCAACTATCCGAGTTGCAAAAACACCAAGAGCCTTGGGCAAAAGGTGGTAGGCACCTGTCCCAAGTGCGGGCGCAATGTACTCGAAAAGACGTCCAAGTCGGGCAAGACCTTCTACGGTTGCGAGGGATACCCCCAATGCGACTTTGCCAGTTGGGATATACCTGCCCCCTATTTTTGCCCCGAGTGCAAAGCGACCATGAAACAGGTCAAATTGCGCAACACCCTCAAATACAAATGCACCAAGTGCAACCACTCCGAAGTGGTCGGGACGGACAAATGAGCAAAGTCAAAGTGATCGGCGGAGGACTTGCCGGCTGCGAAGCGGCGTATCAGCTGCTGAATAGAGGCTACCAAGTCGACCTATACGAAATGCGCCCCCTAACGACTACGGGCGCGCACCGCACCGACCGACTGGGGGAGTTGGTGTGTAGCAACAGTCTCAAAAGCGAGTTGATCGACACCTCGAGCGGTTTGCTCAAAGCCGAGATGCGCATGTTGGGCAGTATGCTCCTCGAGGCGGCGGACGTTGCCAAAGTCCCCGCGGGCGGAGCGTTGGCGGTGGATAGAGAGGTGTTTAGCGAGGAGATCGAAAGGAGATTGTTCGCCTTTGGAGACCGTCTCCACGTCATTCGCGAGGAAGTGACCTCTATCGACTGGGATTCCCCTACCATCATCGCCACAGGACCCTTGACGTCGCCCGCACTGGCGGACGCGCTCAAAGAGGTGACGGGGGAGTATATGCACTTTTCGGACGCGGTCGCTCCCATCGTTTCGGCGGACAGTATCGACATGAGCAAGGCGTTTTTTGCGGCGCGCTACGGCAAAGGGGACAGCGACTACCTCAACTGCGGTATGAACAAAGAGGAGTACCTCGCCTTCTACCAAGCCATAGTTAGCGCCGAGTGCGTAAGCGACAAACTGTTGGACGCCACTTTCTACGAAAACTGTATGCCCATCGAGGTGATGGCAAAGCGTGGAGAGGACGCCATGCGGTACGGACCCTTGCGCCCGGTGGGTATCCGCAATGAGAAGGGGGACAAGTTCTACGCCGTACTGCAGTTACGCAAGGAAAACACGTTGGGCGAGACCTACAATTTGGTGGGGTTTCAGACCAACCTCAAGTTTGGAGAGCAAAAGAGGGTGTTCGGTATGATACCGGGGCTTAAAAACGCCGAGTTTTTGCGCTACGGGGTCATGCACCGCAACACCTACGTGGACGCTCCCAAAGTGATCGACGAGACCTTTGCCGTCAAGGGCAAACCCTCCGTATATATCGCCGGGCAACTGTCGGGGGTAGAGGGCTACATGGAGAGTACGATGAGCGGACTGATCGCCGCATTGTCTCTCGACAAAAGACTAAAAGGGGAAGTAGCGACCATCCCCGACGAGTACACCATGATCGGTGCGATCTGTCGGTATATCGCCAACCCCCAAAACGAGGGATTGCAACCCATGAACAGCAATTACGGACTGCTCCCGCCGATTACGGGCGTCCGTGACAAAAAATTACGCAAAGCCGCGTATTCCGAAAGAGCTATCGAGCACATGAAAGAATACGTAGACCATATAGGAGGATAACATTATGACCGAATTCCATTCCACGACGATTTGCGCCGTCAAAAAAGACGGCAGAACGGTCGTTGCCGGCGACGGGCAAGTGACCATGGGTCAAAGCGTCATTTTTAAGGGTAACGCCGTCAAGGTCAAACGCATCTACAACGACAAAGTCGTTATCGGGTTTGCCGGGTCGGTGTCCGACGCCTTTTCGATGAGCGAACGCTTTGAAAAAATGTTGCAAAAATACAGCGGAAATCTGATGCGCGCGGCGGTCGAACTCGCCGAAATGTGGCGCAACGATCAACTCCGCAAAATGGAAGCGATGATGATCGTCGCCGACCACGACAACCTATTCGTGGTGTCGGGCACGGGTGACGTGATCGATCCCGAAGAGGGGGTGTGCGCCATCGGTTCGGGCGGCAACTACGCGCTCGCCGC
>CADBTQ010000034.1 GCA_902797685.1 uncultured Eubacteriales bacterium
TATAAAAATACCTCCTATGGCAATTGTACCATAGGAAGTATTCGTAGGGCCTTTTTTATTGAGTGTCCTAAATGGGGTTCACTTCATCGTCCTCTCCTTTTTCTTTTTGACAAACCTATTGCAGTTGCTGTTTGCGGTATTGCAACTGATACAGCGTGTAATACCGACCTTTTTGCGCCAACAGCTGCTGATGATTGCCCTGCTCCTTGATCTCTCCCTTTTCCAATACGATGATATTGTCGCAATGCTGAATGGTGGATAGTCTGTGAGCTACGATGAGCATCGTGCCGATATTCATCATCTTTTCCAAACTGTCTTGTATCAACAATTCGGTCTCGGTGTCGATATTGGCGGTCGCTTCGTCCAGTATCATTACGGTGGGATGGTGCACGATCGTCCGAGCGAAAGACAACAGTTGTCTTTGCCCCGCCGAGAAGTTGTTGCCCCGCTCTCTCACTTCCTCGTCCAAACCTTTATCCAATTTGTCGATAAAGTGGTCGGCGTTGACGTAACGGCAGGCGTCCAACACTTCCTCGTCGGTGATACTGTCGTCGCGCAACACGATATTGGAACGGATCGTCCCCGCAAAGAGGAACACGTCCTGCAACATCTGCCCGATAGCGCGCCTCAAACAGTCGATCTTGATGGTTTTGATATCTCTATCGTCGATCAATATTTGCCCCTGTTGGATGTCGTAATTACGGCAGATCAACGCCATAATGGTAGTTTTGCCGCTACCGGTCGACCCAACGAAGGCGGCGGTTTGCCCGGCTTCGACCACAAATGACACGTCTTTAAGGACCCATTTGTCCTCCACGTAGCGGAACCAAACGTGACGGAACTCGATCTTGCCTTTGATCTCGATATCTTCCGCCCCTTCTTCGTCCTGTACGGTCGGCACCATATCGAGGATGGAAAAGATCTTTTCGGAAGAGGCAAACGCCGACTGCATACGGTTGAATTGATCGGCGAGGTTTTGGATAGGAGTAAAGAACGAGCCTATGTATTGATAGAAAACAACGATGGTCGTGTAAGTGATGACCTGTCCCGCAAACGACACCCCGCTGATGGCGGACGTACCCGCTATATAAAACATCGCGATGATGGAAAACATATACAGCATATACACGCTCGGACGGAAGAGGGCAAATACGACGATCTCTCTGTTTTGTGCGGTCAACAACGCCTTGTTGCGGCGAGCGAATTGCGCCTTTTTGGTCTCCTCTTGGTTAAAGGCTTGGGTCACCTTGATACCCGATAGGTTTTCGGACAAAAAGGTGTTGATATCGGTGGTCGCATTTTTGACTCTGCGGAACGCCCTACGCGAAAACTTGCGGAAGATGACCGTAAACAATACGATAAAGGGGACGAAACACAACACCAACAAGGTCAGTTTGACGTTGACCGCAAACATGGCGACGGTATAACCCAAGATCAAAAACGCGTTCTTGATCAAATTGACCAGTATGGCGGTAAACATCATCGACACCGAGTTGGTATCGTTGCACACCCTCGTCACCATAGTACCCACGGGGATCTTGTTGATCTGCTCGTGCGACAAAGAGTGGATCTTAACGAACAATTCCTTCCTCAGTTGGGAGATGATCTGTTGACCCGTGCGCTGCAAAATGACCGCTTGCACGTAGGTACACACCAAAGACACGATCAGTACGCCTACGTATGCAAGCGTGCGCAACAGCACCTTTTTGTAGGCAAACCCGGGCTCGCCAAGTACGTCGGTGATGCTACCGATGATAAGCGGCAACAAAATGTCCGCGGCGATGGTAAACGCCATCACCAACAGCACCAACAAAAAGTTTTTGTAGTACCCCTTGGCGTATTTGAGCAAGCGGCGCATGATCTCGAAGTCGCCCATCTTGCGCTCGAATCCGAAGGCTTCTTTTTTGTCCTTGATGAGTGCAAAGCCCAGTATCATGAGGGAGGCGATAGTACCCAACACGGCGGCAATAATAATCAAGGGACTAAACATTGCTCTCCTCCTCCAACTGTTGCAGTTCTACCGTCTTGCGATAGGGCTCGCAGCGTTCGATCAACTCGTCGTGGGTACCCACGTCGACCAAAACGCCGTCTTCCAAATACATGACGCGATCCAAGTTTTTGACGCTGCTGACGCGATGAGCGATAAGCAAAGTCGTTTTGCCCTTGCGGGTGTCTTTGAGATTGTGCAGTATCGTCTCTTCCGTCTTGGTATCGACGGCGGATAACGCGTCGTCCAAAATAAGGATGGGCGCGTTTTTGAGAAGTGCCCGAGCGATCGCAGTACGTTGTTTTTGACCGCCCGAAATGGTCACGCCTCTCTCCCCCAACACGGTCGCGTAGCTTTGGGGAAACTCCATGATATTTTCGTGGATGTCCGCCATCTTGGCGACCTTTTCGATCTCCGCGTGATCCACTTCCCCCTCGCCGAAAGCAAAGGAGATATTGTCGTCCAAAGACGCCGAAAACAGGAAGTTGTCCTGCGGGACGTACGAGATGAACTTACGCAGGGAGTGGATCGTCACGTCGTTGACGTCGTGATCGTCCACGAAGATGGTCCCGTCCGGCACGTTGTAGGTGCGCAACAAAAGATCCACAAAGGTGGTTTTGCCGCTACCGGTGTTGCCGATGATGCCCAAACTTTCGCCCGCTTTGATATGTAGGGTAATATCTTTGAGACAATCGTATTCCCCGTCTGGATAACGGAAGTTGAGATGCTCGAAGCGAATATCGCCTTTGACGTCTTCGATATCTTTTGCGCCCTCTTTGTCTACCACGTCCACCTGATGGTCCAACAGCTCGCTCACCCTGTTAAGCGAGGCTTTGCAGCGGGAGCGCATTTCGATCAAAGAGGAGATCGCCATCACGGGCCAGGTGATCGAACTGAAATAGGAGATAAACATGATCAACTGCGCCACGGTAAAGTGACCGCGGTACACCTCGTAACCGCCAAAACCCAAGATAATGCTGACGACCGCACCGACGAAGGCGGTCACGGTGATATGCAATAGAGTCGACGCTCGCACGAAAGACACGTTGACCTTTTCGTTATGCTTGTTGATCTTGGCAAAGGCGGACAATTCGAGCATGTTGGTCACAAAGGCTTTGACGACGGCAATACCCGAAAAAGACTCTTGCGAAAAATCGCTCAGTTGCGAATAGGCGTCCTGTCTCTCCTGCCACTTGCGCATCATATATTTGCTGACCAAAGTGCCCACGACCGCCATAAACGCGGTGGGGATCAAGGCGAGCAAGGACAGCAGCCAATTCATCCTAAACATTTTGACAAGCGCCATCACGCCGAGCATCAGAGCGTCGAAGAACATCAACGACCCGTCTCCAAACCACTCGTTGATGGTCTCCAGATCGTTGGTATACAAACTCATGATATTGCCGACTTTGTTGACTTGGTAATACTGCTGACTCAACGTGACCGAGTGCGAAAACAATCGGGTACGAAGATCCGCTTCCACCCCGTTGGCGGAGTTAAAGAAGCAGATACGCCAAGCAAAACGCCCGACTACCAGTACGGCGACCACGGCAAACGCGCGGAAACAGATCTCCAACACCAAATCTCTGTCCAAAGCGGTAGCGGTATTGGGGTCGAGTCCGTCGATCAAACTGCCGTACAACTCGGGTATTTTGAGTTGCGCCCAGTCGACGGCAAACAACGCGACGACCCCCAACAGGAGTAGCCACGAATACTTGAGATAGTAGTGTCGCAAATACTTATTGAATACCATACTTTGATTGTACAATATTTGTTCGTGCCCGTACAAACGTTTTGCGACATTTTTTGCAACATTTTTATGTAATCTGCCCCGGTCGGGGCTATTCTACTTTACAGGAAGTAGACGGTCGCCATGATGGTGATGAATACGGTAGGCACGACCACAAACATCAAAGCGAAAAATCGAGTCCATCCGTTGGTCGTCATGGTGGCGAAAACCGAAGAGATCATACCGATCAAACCGATCACGACCGAAGCGATCCAAAGCCCGCCTCTTGCCGTGGTATACAGCCCCACTACGTACAACACGATGGACACCAGACTCATGAGGATGCCGACCACAAGGGCGGGTATCCTTTTGCTACTCATCATTTTCATCACGTTTTCCATGGTGGTAGTATGACGAGTACGATTTGATTTATTCATTCATTCCAAATCGATTATTCGCAAACGTAGATTTGTCAAGTCAAGTGCGCCGCCATAAAAAAAGGAGTGCGTTGCCGCACTCCCTCTAAGTGTTTGACGGTTATTCCGCTTATTCTTCCGACTTGGCGGATTCCTCTTTGGCGGGCTCTTCCGCACCCACGTCGTAAGTGGAGCCCGATTCGATGGGCGCCGCCATCAAGCTTTCGGCTTCCTCGTCGTCGGGAATATCCTTCTCCTTCTTTTCGATGGCGTTGATGATGGCGTAAGTCACGATACCAAGGACCAGCGCGGTCGCGATGGAAGTGATGGTGATGACTTTGCTCACGGTGCCGTTGCCGTCGATGGCATAGGGGATCTGGATGCTCAATCCACCGATACCGGCGATCAGGATCGCGGACACGGTAAAGAGGTTTTTGTTGAGACCCAAGTCAATGTCTTTGAACATCTTAAGACCGCTGACGGCGATAAATCCGTACAAGGTCAAGCATACGCCGCCCATCACGCAGCTGGGGATGGTTTGCAGTACCACCATCACGGGCTTGAGGAAGCTGAGCAAGATGCACATGCAAGCCGCCACCAAGATGGTGCGCACCGAAGCGTTGCGGGTGATCGCCACGCAACCGACCGACTCGCCGTAGGTGGTGTTGGGACAAATACCCAACACGGTACCGGCGATACTACCGACGCCGTCGCCGAGCAAGGTACGTTCGAGTCCGGGTTCGCCCTCCACCAAGTCGCGCTCGATGATAGAGCCGAGGTTTTTGTGGTCGGCGATGTGTTCGGCAAAGACCACCAATGCCACGGGGATAAAGGCAAGAGCGATCTCGCCGAAGCCGGCGGCGGTGAGCAGCACTCTACCCTCGGAGATCTCTTTGATACCCTCAACGAGAGCGAAGCGGGGATAATCGAGGAAGGATTGGAAGGTCACGGGCGAGAAGTTGTTGACGATGGGCTCCCAGTTGAGCACCATCAGGTAGTCGACGTGAGCGAAATGACCGATCAACGTAAAGATCAAAGCGAGGCAGTAACCCACGCCGATACCCACGATAAAGGGGATCAAACGCAAGCCTTTGCGTTTCTTTTGCACCGAGCAGATCACGATGGTCACAAAGGTGACGAGACCGCAGAGCAAGCCGATCAAGTTGTATCCGCCGTTGGCGACCGAAGCGTTCGCTTTGACGATATCGCCCATAGCGGCGCCCGCCAAGCTCAAACCGATCAAAGCCACGGTGGGTCCGATGATGACGGGAGGCATCAATTTGCTCACCCATTTGGTACCCGCGAAGTGGATCACGATGGCGATCACGACGTAGACCAAACCCGCCAAGATACCGCCGACGATGATACCCAAGTACCCAAACGCCAACGCTACGCCCAAACTGGACAGGAAAGCAAACGAGCTACTGATGCACACCGGGCTCTTGAACTTGGTAAACAGCAAGTACACGATGGTACCGATACCTGCGCCCAAGATCGCGGCGGGGATTTGAGCGGGCAAACCAATGATGGTCGGTACCGCGATGGTAGCTGCCATGATGGCAAGCACTTGTTGGAAGGCAAAGACCAACAGTTGGTTAAACTTGGGCTTTGCTTCGACGTCGAAGATCATTTTCATACCATATTCTCCTTTATCTTAGTTCTTTGCCACTCGGCAAAGTATCGTTTACAGTTCCAGTAGTTCCACGTCCGTCCTGCCGTCCGTCTCCGCAAGATGTACGGCGACCAGTTCCTTCAAACTCGTGGGTACGTTTTTGCCGACGTAGTCCGCTCTTATCGGCAATTCCCTGTGACCTCTATCCACCAAGACCGCAAGCCGTATCCTGCGGGGACGACCGATAGCCAACACCGCGTCGATGGCGGCGCGCACCGTTCTGCCCGTGAAGATGACGTCGTCGACTAGTACCACGTCTTTGTCCGTCACGTCACAGTCGATCTTAGTCGAATTGACGATGGGTCTATCGGCGATGGCGGACAAGTCGTCGCGGTATAAAGAAATATCCAACTCGCCCAAGGGGATCTTCACACCAAAGGCTTGTTGGATATTGTCGGCAATGATTTTGGCAAGGGGCACTCCGCGGGTGCGAATACCGATCAAAACGATCTCGGACAGTTCGTCCGACTTCTCTACGATCTCGTAAGACAGTCTTTTCAAAGTTCTGCCCACGACTTCTTCGTTTAGTAAGATCGCTTTGGGTTGCATCCTTTCCTCCTCAACAAAAATCGGTCCTGCGCTAAGACAAGACCGAGTGGATACACTTTGTGCTGAGTAGTCTCGCCTTGTCAACGTCTCGCATCGACTTAAAAGCGCTATGTTTTCTATATGTTATCAAACCGATCGACCATAAGTCAAACGATTTGATTCACTTTTTTATCGCTATTGCTATACTTTTTTGTATAGCGTTACCATATATGGTAGGTTTTTGTGTTTACATACGTGTATTGCCACAAAATATAGATATATAAAGTCTATTTATATCCTATATAATTACCGCTTTTCTCTTTCCAATTTGTCCAAAACCGCTTGGAAATAATCGGGTAAAGGCGCCTCGAACGTCAACGTCTCCCCCGTGGTCGGTTGTCTCAAAACCAAGCGGAAAGCGTGAAGAAGTTGCCCGCATAATCCAAACTTGTTGCTTCCCCCGTACACGTCGTCCCCGACGACGGGATGATGAATGTATTTGGCGTGTACGCGGATCTGATGGGTGCGTCCCGTTTTGAGTTCGAACTCGCACAAAGTATATGCGCCGTATCGCGCGAGCACCTTATACAAAGTAGTCGCGCTTTTGCCATCCGCTACGACCGCCATCTGTTTTCGGTCTTTGGGATTGCGCCCGATGGGTTGCTCCACTATGCCCTCGTCCTCTTTGACGTTGCCGTCTACCAGTGCGATATAGTAGCGCTTGGCTTCCTTGGTGGCGATCTGTTCGGCAAGGGATAGGTGCGCTTTGTCGTTTTTGGCGACGACCAATAGCCCCGACGTGTTTTTGTCCAGCCGATGCACGATCCCCGGCCGCACTACCCCGTTGATGGACGAAAAGGTATGCTGATGATGCAAGAGCGCGTTGACGAGCGTTCCCGAAGGCGTCCCCACCGACGGATGAACGACCAAGCCTTGTTGCTTGTTGACTACGATCATATCCTCGTCTTCATAGACGATTTCAATGGGTATATCCTCGGGCTCCACCGACAATCCGACCGGATCGGGCACGACCACGTCGATCGTATCTCCGACCTTAACGGCGTATCCCGACTTGCCGACGACCTTGCCGCCAACCGATACAAGCCCCTTTTCGATCAAGTTTTGTACAAAAGAGCGGGTCACCTCTTCCATTTCGGAGACGATCACACCGTCCAAGCGACCCGCATTCTTCACTACAAAACTGATCCTTTCCATACTATTCGGACTTTTCCTCGTCCGTCTTCTTTTGTTCCCACATCGTCAAGGCTTGGCGGAAGGAGTCCGACTCGTCCAAGTCGTCCGGCTCGATGGGCTTTTCTTCCTTAAAGTCCTTCCAACAAAACAGGACGTACACGATCAACAAGATCATCCCGACGGTGATCCACACGTCGGCGATATTGCAGATGGCGAAAGACTTGTGAAACCAAGTCTCCACAAAGGTATATTCGATAAAATCGCGCACTTTGCCCAACGCGATGCGGTCGACCAAATTGCCGATACCGCCGGCAAGCAGCATCACCAATATCATGGACAAAAAGCGTCCGCTCGGGCGGCGATTGATCTTTTTGAGGTGCAAATACACCATAAAGCCCAATATAATGACCATAGCCACCACGGTGATGGCGATCAGCAGCCCCTGTTTGCCCGCAAGCATACTGAATCCCGCGCCGTCGTTGTAACTCGCGCGCAAGGTGAGTCCCTTGTCGATCAGCACCCAAAAGCCGTCGTGCGCCTCCAAAAACGGCATGATATAGTGCTTGCTCAAAAGGTCCGCAAGCAAGAGTACCGCAAAAAATAAGATCTCGACGAGTACGAATATCATTTTTTGACCGTGATGCCCACGCCCTTGTGGGTCACCAAAAACATGGCGTTTTGAATGCGTTGCATACTGCCGCCCAAGGCGAAAGCCGCGCCCGACATAAAGTCGAGCATCCGTTGCGCGCTCTCCTTGGACACCCCTTCCAAATTGAAAATGACCGACTGACCCTCGCGCAAGTTGCTGATGAGGATCTGAATATCGTCAAACGACTTGGGGTAAGATACGATCATGTGGGTGGACGCGTCCTGATTGTCCACCGATTCCACGTACAAGGGGGCTTCCCTAACCATTTTTGCCATACGCACTCCTTTGTCCAAACACTAAGCTACCGATCCTGACTTCGGTTGCGCCGTTTTGTATCCCTAACTGATAATCCTCGCTCATCCCCATCGACAGCACGGTCAAGCCGTATCGAAAAGACAACGAACGATATAGATCCCCTACCCTTTTGGCGGCGGTCTCCGCGCCCTCTTTGGGCAGCACCGCCATCAATCCGCGACAGTCGATGTGCTCAAACTCGCTCAACTTGGAGACGAAGCGCTCTACCTCGCCTATCGATACGCCGCCCTTTTGGGCCTCACCGATGTTCACTTCGACGAGTACGTCGACCCGACTGCCCGCCTTGGCGAACCGACGCTCGATCTCCATCGCCAACTCGAGACTGTCTACCGACTCGATCATCGAGACTTTGCCCGGCAAATACTTGACCTTGTTACGCTGCAATCTGCCGATGAACTTCCACTTTTGGGGCGGATCGAACCACTTGTCGTTGAGTTCCTGCACTCGGTTTTCCCCAAAGGCCAACTGCGGAGAGTCGCAAGACAGGCGCATTAGCACCTCTTTCGGCACGGTTTTGGTCGCCAAAGTGAGTGAAACGTCTCCCAATTCGCTCAACAAATTATCAATACTGAGACAAACGTCTTTGTAGTCGTTCATAGATAGATTATAGCATATAGTCCGCCCTTTTGCAAGAGATACGACCCCTTCCCCAAAAAGAAAGCCGTCGGGTTTCGACGGCTCTTAGTCTCTATGCGTTGTCCGCGCTGACGTATAGCGCGCTTCCTCTCGTTTCGTCTTGGGTCGTCAGTCTCGATATCGACACTTCGTAGGCGGTGCGTACCTCTTGTTCCCCGTCTTCCAACACTTTGTTGTACTGCCTGCTTTGTATGCGACCGTACAAGGCGACGTGCTCCCCCACCGACAGGGTGTTGACGTATCTCGCGTTTCGACCCCAGGCGATACAAGGTATATAATCCGACTTGTTGTAGGCGCGATTGACAGCCAACAGCATATCGCAGATCTCCCGCTTGAACGGGGTCGTTCGGTACATGGGTTGTTTGCAAATATACCCGTCCAACTCGATCACGTTGGGATTGAGTTCCTCGTCGTAGTCGCCGATGGAGCGCGCGAACACGGTCAACATCAACCTCGAGCGGTTGTCGGTCAATTTGTTGTACGAGCGAAACTGCCCTGCGACCGATATATAGTTGCCCACCACGATGGGGGTCTCCCGCATGATCCTTTCGCTGACCGTCACGGGGATCACGTCCGCTTGATTGGATAATCTTAGTACCGACAATCGAAACTCGAAAAAACCTTCTCCGTACACCTCGTGACTGAACCTCGGCGCTTCCACGATCTGTCCCGCCAAGGACACTTTGTTGTTTGACAACTCTTCGTAATTCATAATCTCCTCCGTTATTTGGCGTGTAGTTTTCCTTCTCTGTCTATCGCTCCGCTTTTTCCCTCTAACAATTGACTGACCGTCACAAACGTATATCCCGCTCGGGTCAAGTCGTCCAACACTTTGGGCAGCGCCTCCAAAATGTGTTCGCTGTTGTTGTGGCAGAGGATGATACTGCCCCCTTTGACCCCAATGACTATGCGAGCATACAATTCGTCTCGGCTTAGTCCTTTCCAATCCAAACTATCCACGTCCCATTGGATACACCTCATACCCATCTCGTCCAACGTCTCGATCAACGTATTTCCGTAATCTCCGAACGGCGCGCGGAATACCGTCGGATAAACGCCCGTAAGGTAATGGATTTGTCGATTGACGTCGACTATCTCGTTTTGGATCTTTTGTTTGTCCATCTTGCCCATATTGTAATGGTGATGACTGTGATTGCCGATTTCCATGCCGTGTTCGTGAATGTAGATGGTCTCTAGGGGATAATCGTTAATCCAAATGCCCGTCAAAAAGAAGGTCGCTTTGACCCCTTTTTCGCTCAAACAATCGACGATACCTTTGGTACGCTCGGCGCCCCACGAAGCGTCGAACGTGATGGCGATCTTGTTGTCGTCCTCGACCGAATACACAGGCAACCGTTTTTCCGCCACGGCTTTTTGCGTGCCGAGTACGCTTCCCGCCACGATGATCGCCAAGCACACGACCGCCACCGCCACCATGATCAAAGACTTTCGTTTGACTACCGCGAACACACCCATTTTACCTCAACCTCCCTGTCAACTCCTGACTCTCTATGTCGAATCGACTCCTTTCCTTACACACAATGTACTCTTTGGCGCAAAAAAATATGCGCGAGTTTCCTCACGCATATCGAATAGTACGATTCCGTTTACTTTTTGGCTTTGACGGGCTTCGGCGGGTACGGCGGGATCAAGCACTTCGCGCCGTAGCCGATCAGATCCTCTCGGTGGGAAAGTAGCAACGCTTTTTTGACGATGGCGTAGTTTTGGGGGATGTTGAATTGCAACAGGGCGCGTTGCATTTGTTTTTCCTCTTTGGTCTTGGGTACGAACACTTCTTCCATCGTATCGGGATTGAGCCCCGTGTAGTACATACAAGTGGATTTGGTCGACGGCGTGGGATAAAAGTCCTGCACCTGCTCGGGATTGTAATGTACGCTCTTTAGGTATTCCGCCAACTTGATGGCGTCTTCCAGTCGACAACCGGGGTGGGAGGAAATGAGGTAGGGCACCAAATATTGCTTTTTGCCCGCCTCGCGGTTGAGTTGATCGTAGCGAACCTTAAACGCTTTGTACACCCGAAAAGGTGGTTTGTTCATCAGTTTGAGTACGTTGTCCTGGCTATGCTCGGGCGCGACTTTGAGTTGACCCGACACGTGGTGATCCACCAACTCTTGCAAAAACGGGCTCGATTTGTCCATCATGACGTAGTCAAAACGTATACCCGAGCGGATAAACACCTTTTTGACCCCCTCGAGGGCTCGCAATTCCCGTAGTATATCCAAATATTCCTCGTGATCCACTTTGAGATTGGGACACGGGTCGTACCCGATACATTGACGATTTTTGCAAACGCCCGCTTTAAGCTGTTTTTGGCAAGCGGGATCGCGGAAATTGGCGGTGGGACCGCCCACGTCGTGGATATAGCCCTTAAAATGTTTGTCTTTGACAAATATTTTCGCTTCCCTCAATATGCTTTCTTTGCTTCTCTTTTGCACGATACGCCCTTGGTGGTAGGTGATGGCGCAATAACTGCACGCCCCGTAACACCCCCGTACCGAGGTCAGGCTGTACTTGACTTCGGTAATGGCGGGCACGCCCTTGACGTACATGGGATGATAGGTGCGCTCGTAAGGTAAGGCGTACACCCTGTCCATCTCATCCACGCTCATAGGCAGTTGCGGTAGGTTTTGCACCACGTACTTGTCCCCGTTCTTTTGCAAAAGCACCTTGGACGAAAACGCGTCGCAGTTTTGCGATTGCATATTGAAGGCTTTGCAATACGACCTCTTATCCCGACTGACTTCCTCGTAAGAGGGACAAACCAACGCATCTCCCGTCCTCATCGCCTCTTTGAGTTTTTGGGACAGATCGTCGTAAGAGGACAGATACGCCGTGCCTTTGACGTCCTTGATTGCCTTGGCGGGTATGCCCTTAGCCAGTCGGTCGGTCAAGTCTTTGACGACCTTTTCACCCATGCCGTAAAGCAATAGATCGGCGCCGCTATCCACCAGTATCGAGGGCAAAACCTTGTCCGCCCAATAGTCGTAGTGGGCAAAACGCCTGAGGCTCGGCTCGATACCGCCTATCCATACGGGAACGGTGGGAAAAAGCCGTTTGAGCGCCTTAGTGTACACGGTGACGGCTCGATCGGGACGTCTACCCGGCACGCCCCCTTCGCTGTACTCGTCCACCGTGCGACGACGCAAAGCGACGGTATAATTATCGACCATACTATCCACTACCCCGCTTGACACCAAAAAAGCGTATTTGGGCGCGCCGAACTCCCGATAGTCCTCGTCTTTGACAGGCTGAGGGACTATACATATCGTATAGCCTAACGACTCCACCAAGCGAGATATGATGGCATGACCAAAAGAAGGATGATCCACGTATGCGTCCGCCGAGATCATCACAAAGTCGGGTTGTCCCTCAAACTCTTCTCTTTTTACGGGTAGAAATGCCATGAACTGATTATATCATTATTCGCGCTTATTCGCAAGAGTCTACTTGCGATTTTGGCTCAAATGATGTACAATATCGGTATGCAAGTATTGATCGCATTGAGTGAAAACGCCAAACAATCGGGGATCGTTGCCCTCAAAATGATCGGCACCGTCATAACCGCCGCTATTTTGTTGTATTTGGTGTTGCTTGTCACTCGCCATGGCGGCAGCGCTTTGGAGAAGAAAAAGTACGACAAATACGTGGAAGAGTACAAGGCGCTCGAACACCCTAATTTGCCTATGCTGTCCTACGAGGAGTTTGTGGAGCGGCGCGCCAAAGGGGAAAAGATCAAAGCGGGGCTATCTCACGTAGGAGACAAATCGAACGCCGCGTCAACCGAATCACCCGCCCCGACCGTGCAAGAAGAACCTCGATCCATGCTTACGCAAGAGGGTCGAGCGGAAGAAACTACGCAAGAAGATCAAGCGCAAGAAGCGGCTCAACAAGAGCAACCGACAATCACGAGTTCGTCTCCCTCGGAAGAACGACGATCGCCCGAAGATCCCGAGCAACGTAACCAACAGTAATGATATTCAAACGCCGAGTTGATTCGGCGTTTTTGTTTGCCACAATTTGCCACGACTATGTATAACGCCCCTCGTCTTTCGGATAATAAAGGAGATGAAACGAACGGGTAAAATATTGCTATGGATAGGGATTTTTGTTGTGCTTGTCGTCGCCGGCTTGGGTATTTACGTCGGATCGGTCGCGGCGAGCGCCAAATTGGACGAAGGTAAACTCCTTAATCGCAATCGCGGGATCAAAATGGTGGGACAAAACGGTGAGGATATATCGGGATACGGCGGATACGTCGAGTACGACCAACTTCCCCAAGATTTGGTCAACGCTTTCGTCGCGGTCGAAGACAAGCGATTTTGGGATCATCACGGGGTTGACTACAAGCGAATCGTGGGTGCAACGATCTCCAACCTGAAAAGCCGCAATTTGGGTCAAGGGGCGTCCACGATCACCTGTCAACTCGTCAAAAACACCCATCTCGATCAATCCAAGACCCTATCCCGCAAGATCAAGGAAGCCAAACTCGCTAAGCAAGTGGAAAGGAAGTTTTCCAAAAAAGAGATCATGGAAATGTACCTCAACGTGATCTACTTCGGGTCGGGTCTGTACGGCGTCAATGCCGCGTCACATGGCTTTTTTGACAAAGCCCCCAACGAACTGACACTCGCCGAGTGCGCCTCTATCGCCGCCACCGTCGTCAATCCCCAGCGTTACTCTCCGAAACTCAATATCGACAACAATCTGACTCGGCGCAATATGGTTTTGGATCTGATGCAACGACAAGGGATGATCGACAGTACGCTGTGCGATCAAGCAAAATCCCAAACGCTCTATTTAGCACAAGAGCCCAACGACCCCTTTTACCGCTACCGCTCGGCCGCACTGTCCGAAGCGGTCGCTTTGACCGGTATCGACGCCATACACTTGATCGGCAAAGGCTACACGGTCTACACCTATTGCGACCCTAAGGAGCAAGCAAAGGCGCATAGACTCCTATCCCAAGACTTGCTCTCCCCTTCTCTCGACGGCAGTTCCCCCGACTGCATGGTCCTCAACGCCACGTCGAGAGGTCACGTTACCGCTTACGAATCCACGTTTGCCCTTTCCCCATGGTCGATCAACCGACAGCCCGGATCCTTGATCAAACCGTTTATCTATGCGGGGGCTATCGAGCGTGACTTGCTGTTGCCCATGACCCCGCTATTGGACCAACCTACCGACTTTGCGGGATATACTCCCTCCAACTACCACGATCAATACTTAGGCTTGATCAGTGCGGAGACAGCGCTCGCCAAATCCTCTAACGTTGGTGCCGTCAAAGTGCTGTCTTACGTGGGAATTGATAACGCCATATCCGATCTTAACAAACTCGGTATGGCAACTACGCCCGAGGACAAACACTTGGCGCTCGCTTTGGGCGGGATGTACCAAGGAGTCGGTTTTGCCGATATCGCAGGCGCGTACGCGACTCTATCCAACGGGGGCGAACGGGTCAATGCAACGATGATCCGCAAAGTCACCGATAGCCAAGGCTACGTGGTCTATCAAAACGAGGGAACGACCCAACAAGTCTTTTCCCCCGATACCGCCTATTTGGTATCGAGTATGTTGATGACGACCATCAAAGAGGGCACGGCGACCAAGTTGGGGACGCTCGAGGGGGACTATTGCGCCAAAACGGGAACGGTCAAACTGGGGGACGGCAACAGCGACGCTTGGTGCGTGGCATACGACGCGGATAAGGTCACACTATCCTGGATAGGCGATCTTTCGATGGAGCCAACCTCCGCCGTCGCCACCTCGGGCGGGGGTGAACCTGCGATACTCGCAAGAGAAATGCTCAAAAATAAGCATTTTATACCTCTTAGTCGACCCGACTCGGTCATACTCTATCCCTACGATGGATACGATTGGCTCGAGAGGCAAACCCTGTCGCTTGCCTCGCCCAATACGCCCGATCGTTACGTAGAGCATACCCTCGGCAAAGCGAGTGCACCGCCGCCCGTATCCACCTATTTTACCACGCCGCCTTCGGTGAGTGCCGACGTACAAGTCAATGCGGACGAGTTCTCACTGAATATCGAGTGTCAAGAACACTGCTCGTATATCCTATCGTACGACTTGGGATTTTGGACGGTACAACTTGACGAAATCAAGCAAGACGCACCTCATCGCCGCTATCCTTTGACTTCGGGGCAATACCTCATCACTCCCGTATTGCACGGCAAAGAAGACGTCGAGGGCACGCCGTACCGGTTTTGGATATACTAAAAGGCGACGCCATCGCGTCGCCTTTTGATACCGAACTTAGCGCTTGATATTGACGATCTCCACGCCCTCGATCGCGCCTTTGATCAACCCTTCCACATTGAGAGCGCTCTCCGCTTGTTCGATCAACTGTAGGTCGGGGCGAATGACGGGATTGCGAGGCAAAAACACCGTACAACAGTCCTCGTAAGGCAGTATGCTCGTCTTAAAGGTGCCTATCTCGCGTGCGGTGTCGATGATCTCCTCTTTGTCCATACCGATCAGCGGACGGAACACGGGCAAGCGCTCGATCACCTTGTTGGTGACCAAAATGCTCTCTTGGGTCTGACTGGCGACTTGCGCCAAACTCTCCCCCGTCACCAAGCTGCCGCACCCCTCGCGCATGGCAAGTCGCTCGGCGATACGCATCATGATACGGCGCATGATAGTGATCATGTACTCGGCGGGACAGTTTTCATGAATGGCTTGTTGTACCTCGGTAAAGGGTACGACGTACACTTTGATATCCCCGCAATAGGCGGTCAAAATCTCAGCAAGGTCGAGCACCTTTTGTTTGGCGGCAAGCGAAGTATAGGGAAAACTATGGAAATGTACCGCGCACATCTTCATCCCCCTCTTTGCCATCCGATAGACGGCGACGGGGCTATCGATACCGCCCGACAACAACGCCATGCCTTTGCCCGAACAACCTACCGGCATACCCCCAACGCAGGGGATCTTATCCATAAAGACGTAAGCGGTGTGATTTTCGCGAAGGTCCACGAAGATCTCTTTGTCCGCATGGTGCAGATCGACTTTGAGATCGGGGTGGGCTTCCAGCACGTCTCCCCCCAACTCGCGCGCGATCTCGATACTGGACATGGTGACAGACTGATCGGCGCGATTGACTGTCACTCGGAAGGTGCCGTGATCGGGCGCCATCTCGGCGCATACTTTGCCGATCGCCTCAAGATCCGTGGGCACGACCGTCGCCACGGACAGCGAGTGAAGTCCAAACACCTTGCGTATCCTTTCCACCAATTCTTCGGTGAGGTCGGGATCGAAGCTATCCACCGCAAATCGACCTTGCATCTTGACAAAGCGGCAATCAACGTCTTTGATGGCGGCTTTGATATTGTCGATCAAACACTTTTCAAAGTAGCCTTTGTTACGGCCTTTCAAAAAAATCTCCCCAAATCGTATCAGTATTACTTTTTCCATGTCAACTCCTCAAATATTTACTCAACGTTTCGTTCGTCGTCTTAAGCGCGTCGATCAATTTGTCCCAATCGTACTCGTCGTATGGGTTGATACTCAATCGTATCATACCCATCTCGTATCCGTCTTTTAGCCCCAATTCCTTGGGAATGCGCGCCGAGCCCTTTTTGGACGAACACGCCGAGCCGATACCCACTTGAATATCGTACCCTTCCAAAGTGTGCATCACCGTCTCCCCTCTCGCCTTGGCAAACGTTAAAGCGAGTATATGCGGCGCACCGCCTTCGGGCGACAGCACCTTGCACCCCTCGATATTACGAGCAAAAGCGCGCACTTTTTCGTTCATTTCGTTGCCCTTTGAGTTAAGGGCGGGGATAGCGGCGACGCACTGTTTTGCGCAAGCGGCAAAAGAAAGTACACCCAATACGTTTTCGGTGCCCGAGCGAAGTCCGTTTTCCTGACCGCCCCCGAAGATCAAGGGGGACAAACTCACACCGGGCTTGACGTACAAAGCGCCGACCCCCTTGGGTGCGCCCACCTTGTGACCCGACACGCTGTACAAGTCAACGCCCAAAGCGCGCAAATTGACGGGGATATGCCCAAACGCCTGCACCCCGTCCGAATGAAATAGAATGGACGGGTTATACTCTTTGACCATCTTGACCAACTCTTTCACGGGGTTGATCGCACCCGTCACGTTGTTGACGTGCATGATGGATACAAGCGACGTATCGGGCGTAAGCAACGCCTTGAGTTCGTCCTGTTTCACTTGTCCATATTCGTCTACGGGCGCTACGACCACGTCGAATCCCCGTTGTTTGAGTTCCATCGCCGCGTTAAACACGGCGGGATGCTCCACAGCGGACACGATCACTCTGCTACCTGGACGTTTGCGGGTGCAAAGCAGCGCTTGCGTATCCGATTCGCTACCGCAAGAGGTAAAAACGATGGTATTGTCCTCCACTCCAAGCAACTTCGCTAAGTCTTTGCGAGCGGACGAAACCATTTTGCCCGCCTCGATCGCTTTGCCGTATAGAGCGGACGGATTGTAGAACGTCTCCCTCGCTACTTCTTGATAGATTTGGTCGACGATAGGTCGTATTGCCGTCGTAGCGGCGTTGTCAAGATACATCGATTTCTCCTTTGCACACGGCGCTAAGGTAGGGACTGACCTCCAGCGCGTAACATTTGTTTTGATAATTCACCCACATATTGGGGGTATCGTTGCACACTTTCACTACCCCATCCGCTTTTTCAAAGGTGCATTCTTTCATGGGCAGATCGACGAGCAATTTCTTTGCGCCGAACTTGATCTTGTAGATACTCAATCTGCCGTCCCGATAATCGTAACGATAGTCGGTCACCATCCAATGCGCCGCGTTGACCCACAAAAAGCCCACGGCAAACCAAACGGCGGGAAGAATGGCGTACGTCCAATAGATGATGAGACCGATGACGACGAATACCAGCCCGCTCACCCAATGCAACAGCCCCAAAAAGGCAAAGATGCGATAGGGGATCCTTTTGGCGGGGTCTTGACAGCGACTTACTTCGGTCACGCTCATCTGAGTCTGACGAAGGTCACGCCTTGCCCACCCTCGTTGGGTTTGCCCATGCGGAACGAGACCACGGACGACGAATTGAGATATTCCCAAATGGCGTTGCGCAACGCGCCCGTTCCCACGCCGTGAATGATCTTTACTTCGTCGATGTGCGCACTCACCGCGTCGTCCAAAAACTGACTGACCTTGTAGAGCGCGTCGTCCACCGTGCATCCCAACAAGTAGATCTCGCGGGTCGTTTTGGCTTGCGGCAAAGTCTTGCCGACGGATTTGGGTTGGGTCTTGGGCTTTTCTTCCCTCTGTATCGCCAATTTTTTGACGTCGGAGGGCTTGACGATGGACTTGATCGCACCGATCGTGATGACGTACTCGCCGCCCTTGGTGATATTGACCAAGGTGGCTTGATCGTGGAACTTTTCCACGTACACCTTGTCCCCCACTTTGGGCTCTTCGTCGGTAAGCGGTGGCAGGTCGTCCGCTTCCTCATCTTCTACGTGAATGGCTTGCAACTTCTTTCTTAGCTTGGTCGCCTCGAAATAGTTGGCTTTTTGGGGATTATCCAACATCTTTTTGAGTTCGTCCACGATCTCGTTGACGTCTTCCAGGGCGATA
>CADBTQ010000035.1 GCA_902797685.1 uncultured Eubacteriales bacterium
AGACGCAGCCGTCTTCCCGAAGAGGTGCGCGACGAAGTCACCCCCAAAAATATCATTATGAAGGGTCCCACGGGCGTGGGTAAAACCGAGATCGCTCGTCGTCTTGCCCGCTTGGTCAAAGCCCCCTTCGTCAAGGTGGAAGCCACCAAGTTTACCGAGGTCGGCTACGTGGGCAGAGACGTGGAGAGCATGATCCGCGACCTTGTGGAAGCGGCTATCCGTATCGTCAAGGAAGAGAAGTTTGCCGAAGTGCGCCCCAAAGCCTTGGACGAGGCGATCAAACGCATCTCCAAAGTGTTGCTGCCCATGCGCAAGCAGATCAGCCCCGACGCGCCCGAGAGCCAACTCAAAGCCGAATTGGAGAGAGATCTGCGCGACGGCAAGTTGGACGAAGTGCGGGTCAAGATGACCTTTGTGGAAAAAGAGAAACCCCTCTCTATCAACGCGCAAGAGGGAGGGGAGATCTCGCTCGGCTCCATCTTCGGCGCGATGAGCGGACAAAAACGCACCAAAGAGCGCGAAATGTACGTCAAGGACGCCATACAGATGATCATCAACGAGGTGAGCGAGGGCTTGGTGGATATGGACAACGTCAACGTGGAAGCCATCCGCCGCGCCGAGCAAAACGGTATCGTCTTTATCGACGAGATCGATAAGATCGCCCAATCTCCCAACCATCATTCGGGTCCCGACGTCAGCCGCGAGGGTGTGCAACGCGACATCCTGCCCATCGTGGAAGGTTGCACCGTCAACACCAAGTACGGTCCTATCAAGACCGACTATATTCTCTTTATCGCCGCGGGCGCGTTCCACGTCAGCGAGGTCAAGGACTTGATCCCCGAGTTGCAGGGTCGTTTCCCCGTGATCGTGGAACTCAATTCCCTTACCAAAGAGGACTTTATCCGCATTCTGACCGAGCCCAGCAACGCCATCACCAAGATGTACGCCGCTCTGCTCGAAGTGGACGGTGTCAAGTTGAGTTACACCGAGGACGGTATCGACCGTATCGCCGAGATCGCCGTGTACGACAACGCCAACCACGAGGACATCGGAGCGCGCAGATTGCACGCCTTGATGGAAAAATTGTTGCAGGAAGTCAGCTTCGAGGCGGACGGCACTCCCAAAGAGGTGGTCGTGGACGCCAAGTACGTGGACGAACATCTCAACACCAAGTCCCTTATGATGGACTTACGCAAATACATTATCTGACGCGAGGAAGTTATGATCACTCTACCCAAAGGTACCAAAGACCTGTTGCCGCAGGAAAGTTACAAGTGGCACTACATCGAAAAGAAACTGCGCAAGATAGCGGGGTTGTACCAACTCAACGAGATCCGTACTCCCACCTTTGAGCATACCGAACTGTTTTTGCGGGGCGTGGGGGACACCACCGACATCGTCAACAAGGAGATGTACACCTTTGACGACCGCTCGGGGCGCTCCATCACCCTCAAACCCGAAGGCACCGCCGGCGTGGCGCGCTCTTTCGTGGAAAACAATATGCGCGAAGGGGGCTTGCCCGTCAAGTGTTGGTACGAGACATCTGTGTTCCGTTACGAAAAACCCCAAGCGGGTAGATTGCGCGAGCACCACCAATTCGGGGTGGAAATGTTCGGTGCCGAAGGACCTTGCGCGGACGCCGAGGCCATTAGTATCGCCAAAAGCATTTTTGACGAGTTGGGCTTAAATCCCCGCCTGTATATCAACAGTATCGGGTGCAGAAACTGCCGCAAGGTCTACCACGGGGCGTTGATCGGGTATTTGGAGTCCCAAAAAGAAGGACTATGCGCCACCTGCAAGGAGAGATTGCACGTCAATCCCTTGCGTATATTGGACTGCAAAAACGAAAACTGCCAGCGCATCGCCAAGGGCGCGCCCTCTATCTTGGACTATCTGTGCGAGGACTGCAACGCCCACTTCGAGGGGGTCAAACACTCGCTCGACAATTTGGGTATCGCCTATACGGTCAACCCCACCATCGTGCGTGGTTTGGACTATTACACCCGCACGGTGTTTGAGTTTATCTCCGAGGGGATCGGCGCCAAGTCCACCGTTTGCGGCGGCGGTCGCTACAACGACCTCATCGAGGGGATCGGGGGCAAACCCTGTCCCGCCGTGGGCTTTGGTATGGGCATCGAACGGCTGCTTCTTACCGCCGAGGCGGAAGGCTCGATCATTCCCAACGAGGAGTTGCCCACCGTGTATATCGCCTCGATGGGTACCGACGACTATTGCCAACGCCTCACCGCTTCTTTGCGCAAAGCGGGTATCTCCGCTTCGTTCGATCTGGTGGGCAGAGGGCTCAAAGCGCAGATGAAGTTTGCGGACAAGATCGGCGCCAAATACGTGGTCGTCATCGGCGACAACGAATTAGCGAGCGGTATCGTTTCGGTCAAAAACATGAGAGAAAGCAGCCAAGAGGAAGTCAGGATAGACGACTTGGCGCATTATTTGGTTAAGTAAGAGGACAAAACTATGATCGATATGCGAGCGATAAAGCAAGCCGATCCCGAGTTGGCGGAAGCCATGATGGGGGAACTGCAAAGGCAAAGAGACCACGTGGAGTTGATCGCCAGCGAAAACTACGTCAGCGAGGCGGTCATGGCGGCTTGTGGCAGTCATTTGACCAACAAATACGCCGAAGGGTATCCTTCTCGCCGCTATTACGGCGGCTGCGAATGGGTGGATCGTAGCGAGCAACTCGCGATCGATCGTTTTTGCAAACTATTCGGCGTAAAGTACGCCAACGTGCAGCCGCACAGCGGCTCGCAAGCCAATATGGCGGTGTACCAAGCCCTGCTCAACGTCGGCGATACCATTATGGGTATGAACTTGGCGCAAGGCGGGCATTTGACGCACGGCTCATCGGTCAACTTTTCGGGCAAAGCCTACCGCGTGGTGGAGTACGGCGTGGATAGAGAGACCGAGCGTATCGACTACCAAGAGATGCGCCGCATCGCGTTGGAATGTCGTCCCCGATTGATCATCGCGGGGGCAAGCGCTTACGCTCGTTTTATTGATTACGCTTTCTTCCGTCAAGTGGCGGACGAGGTTGGCGCTTACTTTATGGTGGATATGGCGCACGTGGCGGGGTTGGTCGCATCACGAGTGCATCCCAGCCCCTGCCCTTACGCTCACGTGGTGACTACCACCACCCACAAGACCTTGCGGGGGCCTCGCGGGGGCGTGATCCTGACCAATGACGAAGAGATCGCCAAAAAAATAGACAAAGCCATTTTCCCCGGCTGTCAAGGGGGACCATTGGAGCACATCGTCGCCGCCAAAGCGGTGGCTGCCAAAGAGGCGATGAGCGAGGAGTTTGCCGCCTACGGCAGAGCGATCGTCGCCAACGCCAAAGCGATGGAAGAGGAGTTTCGCTCGCTGGGCGTGCCTATGGTGACGGGCGGCACCGACAACCACTTGTTACTGTTGAGGGTGTCCGACTTTGGTTTAAGCGGCAAAAAGGCGGAAAAATTGCTGGATCAAGCGTGTATCACCGCCAACAAAAACGCCGTGCCTTTCGATACCGCCAAGATGACCTTGACTTCGGGATTGCGTATCGGCACGCCCGCTATCACCACCAGAGGGTTTGATGAGCAAGAGTGCAGGGAAGTGGCAAGGCTGATCTATCGTATCCTCGTGGACAAAGAGGCGGCGGTAGAGGAAGTCAAATCCAAAGTCGGCGAGATATTGGCGCGCCATCCTTTGTACGACGGGTTGGTGACTTTGTAATACGAACTATTTTTCACAATTGGCGCAAAACACTTGCCCCTATGGGGCAACAGGACTATAATATAGACGAAAAAAACATCAGAGGTGATAACATGAACGTTTATCTCGATCATTCGGCAACGACCTACGTGGACGAAGACGTCCTCGAGGCGATGATGCCTTATTTCCACGACCATTTCGGCAACGCCAGTTCCCAACACACCTTGGGACAGGAGGCCATGAACGCAGTCGATCGCGCAAGGGAAGCGGTGGCAAAAGCCATCAACGCCCGCCCCAGCGAGATCTACTTTACTTCGGGCGGCACCGAAAGCGACAACTGGGCGATCAAAGGGATCGCGCACGCTTATGCCAGCAAAGGCAAGCACATCATTACTTCGGCGGTCGAGCATCACGCGGTGTTGCACACCTGCGAGCAACTGACCAAAGAGGGGTACGAAGTGACCTACGTGCCCGTACACCCTTCGGGCGAAGTGGATTTGGACGCGCTCAAAGCCGCCATCCGTCCCGATACGGTGCTCATTACCGTTATGTACGCCAACAACGAGATCGGCACCATCCAACCCATCGAGGAGATCGGTCGTATCGCCAAGGAGCATAAGATCTTTTTCCACACCGACGCGGTGCAAGCGATGGGCGTGTGCGATATCGACGTCAAGGCGCAAAACATCGACTTGTTGTCCATGTCGGCGCACAAGTTCTACGGTCCCAAGGGCGTGGGCGTGTTGTATATCCGCAACGGCGTCAAGCCCGACAAATTGATCATCGGCGGCGCGCAGGAGCGCAGTATGCGGGGCGGTACTTACAATACCCCCGGTATCGTGGGTTGCGCCGCGGCGTTGACCAAAGCGGTCGCGCACAGAGAGGAAAACAACGCCAAGATCGCCGCTTTGCGCGATTACTTCGTGGAGCAGGTCAAGGCGCGTATCCCCTATATCGTGATCAACGGCGGATTCGAGCACAGACTTCCCAACAACGCCAATATCAGCTTCCTCTACGTGGAGGGCGAAAGCATCCTGTTGTCGTTGGATCTCGAGGGGATCCAAGCCTCTTCGGGTAGCGCCTGTTCGTCGGGATCTTTGGATCCTTCGCACGTGTTGTTGGCGACGGGGTTGCCTGTCGAAAACGCGCACGGGTCCATTCGGTTCAGCTTTGGCAAAGACAACACCAAGGAGCAAGTGGACTATACGTTGGAAGTGTTGGAGCGCACCATCGCAAGACTGAGAGAATGGTCGCCCCTATACGCAGATTTGAAAAAGAGTAAGGAGAACTAACTTATGGCATACAGTCAAAAATTGATGGAGATCTTCCGCAACCCCAAAAACGTAGGAGAACTGCCCGACGCCAACGCGGTGGGTAGAGTGGGTAACGCGAGTTGCGGCGATATCTTGGAATTGTACCTCAAAATCGAAAACAATATCATCGTGGACGCCAAGTTCCGCACCTTCGGTTGCGCCTCGGCGATCGCTTCCTCTTCGGTAGCGACCGAAATCATCAAAGGCAAAACGGTGGAAGAGGCTTTGGCACTTACCAACGACGACATCGTCAAGGAGTTGGACGGACTGCCCGCCCAAAAGATCCACTGCTCGGTGTTGGCTTCGGAAGCGATCGCTTTGGCTATCCAAAACTATCGCGAAGGCACCGACGGGGCAAGCCAAGAGGAGAAGATGGTATAATTTGGCACCGAGAGGGCAGGCTACTCCCTAACTGTCGTTGCATACTACCCTCGAGGAGGTGATAGCATGAACAAGTTCGGGGTAGGGTTAGCCATCGGTATGGTCGTCGGCATGAGCGCGATGATCAACGTCAAAAAGACCAAACAACTCGTCAAAAAAGCAAAAAGCGTCCTGAATATGTAACATGGAATGGGAAAAACTGCTTAACGAACAACAGCTCAAGGGGGTATATCACACCCAAGGAGCCGTGCTGGTCGTGGCGGGTGCGGGGAGCGGCAAGACGCGCGTTTTGACCTACCGCATCGCCTATTTGTTGGAGCACGAGGGGATCAGTCCGTATCGAATATTGGCGATCACCTTTACCAACAAAGCCACCAACGAAATGAAGGAACGTATCGAGACCCTATGCCCCACGGCACAGGGTCTTTGGATATCTACTTTCCATAGTTTTTGCTCGCGTGTGTTAAGACAGCACATCGACAAATTGGGGTACACTAAGGATTTTTCCATTTACGACGACGTAGAGTCGTCCAGAGTGTGCAAACGAGTGATCGAAAACAAGCACTTGGATCCCAAACTCTATCTCAACAAGGCGTTGTGGCATATCTCCAACGCCAAAAACAAGGGGTGGACGCCCGAATCCTATCGTAATCATTTGGCGGATAACGACGCGGACACCATCATCGAGATATACGAAGGTTACGAGGCGGCTATGCGCCAATCCAACGCGCTTGACTACGACGATCTGCTCCTCAAGACGGTGGAACTGTTCGTATCCCATTCCGAGGTGCTATCCTATTACCAAGAGCGCTTCCACTACGTACATATCGACGAATATCAAGATACCAACCGCATCCAATACGCCTTGGTCAAACTGATCGTCAAAGGAGACGGGGCAGGACACGAGGGTCACGGCAACATCTTCGCCGTGGGCGACGAGGACCAGTCCATCTACGGTTGGCGGGGCGCGGATATCAACAATATCCTCGATTTCCGCAAGGACTTCGAGGGCGCTGTCGTCATCAAGTTGGAGCAGAATTATCGTTCCACGGGCAACATTTTGGCGGCGTCCAACGCGCTCATCGCCAACAACAAAAGCCGTTTTGGCAAAAAGTTGTGGACGTCGGACGACAAGGGGGAGACCGTGTCGGTCGAGAGGTGCATTTCGGACGGGGAGGAAGCCGACTACGTGGTCAGGCAGATCGCCATGAAGATACGGGAAGGTCGCCAGCCCCAAGACTTTGCCATCCTTGTCAGGCTCAACGCGTTGACCAACAAGTTAGAGGAGCGACTGACCACCTACAATATCCCGTACAAGGTGTTCGGCGGTTTCCGCTTCTTCGAGCGCAAGGAGATCAAGGACATTTTGGCGTACCTTCGTTTGCTCGTCAATTTCCGCGACAACGAGGCGTTTTTGCGTATCGTCAACACGCCCAAGCGGGGAATCGGCGACACGGTGGTGGACGCTTTGTTAAGTTACGCTTCCGCCCGCGATCTGACTTTGATGGAAGTGATCTTCGAGATGGACGACATTCCCGAATTCAGCGGGGTCATGCGCAAAAAATTGCAAGTGTTCCGCGATCTGTTTTTGGATCTGTTGTCCGACAGTACCCACATGGGGATCGCCACCTTGGCTAAAAGCATTTACGAAAAGGCGGGTTTCTCGCTGCTCTATGCGGGTGAGGACGAGGAAAACTACAACAAACGCCTCAACGTGGACGAATTGTTGCAAGGGATGAACGAGTTTGAAAAGGACAATCCCGGAGCGGGACTGTCCGACTATTTGCAATCGGTCACCTTGTCCTCGGATACCGACGAAATACAAGGTGACAATTACGTCACTTTGGCGACCGTGCACGCGGTCAAGGGATTGGAGTTTCCCGTCGTGTTCATCGTCGGATTGGAGGAAAACGTGTTCCCCTCGGGCGTGTACAGCAAGTCGGACGTGGAGATCGAAGAGGAAAGGCGGGTCATGTACGTGGCGATGACCAGAGCGAGGGAAAAACTCTACCTCACCTACGCCGCCGACCGCTTCCGTTTTGGACGGCACGAGCAAAATCCCGAAAGCCGTTTTATCACCGAGATCCGCAAGGAATTGGGGCTAATGCCCGTCAAACGCAGCAATAATACGTACGGAGGGGTACACCGCGCTCCCACGCAGCAAGCGCAGATCGACCCCACCAAAGAGGAAAAATACACGGTACAATACACCGCACCCTCCGCTCGACCCAAACCCGTCAACACCGGGATCACGGTGGGCGTGATGGTGGAGCATCCCAAGTTCGGCAAAGGGCGGGTCATCATTCTCAACGGTGACAACGCCACCATCGCTTTCGAGGGGGTAGGCGTCAAAAACCTCTCTCTCAAGATAGCCCCTCTCAAAAAACTGTGAGCTTATGGATAGAATGATCGAGTTGGTAGCGCTGCTGAATCGCTACGCCAAAGAGTATTACGAACTGGACAATCCCACCGTGTCCGACGCCGACTACGACGCTTTGTACGACGAG
>CADBTQ010000036.1 GCA_902797685.1 uncultured Eubacteriales bacterium
CTGTCATCACCATCACCATCCTCAAAATGATGGGCAGTTGGAACGCGTACATCTGGCCCCGCTTGGTCGCCAACGATCCCGCGCACCAACTCATTACCAACGGTTTGCGCGGCGCCAACTATGTTGACGCGGCGACAAACGAAACCAACTATCCCGCCCAAATGGCTGCGGTCACCGCCGTATCCTTCCCGTTGTTTATGGTGTTTGTGTTCTTGCGCAAATACATCATCCGCGGCGTGGCGCGCGGCGGCACGAAAGGTTAAAACAATAATCCCAAACGGATTACAAAAAAAATATTTAAAGGAGAAAAGTATGAAAAAAGTAGTAATAGTAATTCTGTTGATTGCTGTACTCGCCGCTTGCTTGGTGCTTCCTGCCTGCAAGAAACAAACCGAAGGTGTTGTGTTTTACCACACGATGGGTAAAAGCCTGCGTGAGGTACTGCAAAAGTACATTCGCATCTTTAACGAACAACATCCCGACATCGTCATCACCGAATCCGCTATCGGCGGTTATAACGACGTGCGCGACCAGGTGATCAACGAGTTGCAAGCAGGTAAACAGCCCGCCATCGCCTACGCTTACGCCGACCACGTCGCAACGTATTTGATGACCAAAAAGGTGGTTGACCTCAACACCTATATCAACGATCCCGAAGTGGGCTTGACCCAAGCGCAAAAGGACGACTTCATCCAAGGTTACTACGCCGAAGGCAGCGCCTTTGGCGACCCCGATAAGATGTACACCCTGCCTTTCTCCAAGTCGACCGAGGTCATGTACTACAACATCGACAAGTTCAACGAGTTGCATCTTGCGGTGCCCGATCACTGGTTTGCTGTCGATGACAACGACACCACTTCATTGGAATACGTCATCAAAGCGCTCAAAGCCGCCGATCCCGATTGCATTCCCTTGGGTTACGATTCGGAAGCGAACTGGTTCATCACCATGTGCGAGCAATTAGGCACTCCCTATACCGCTGCCGCCGACAGAGTGGAAGATCGCTTCCTCTTTAACAATGACGCCAACGTCGCTTTCCTCAACAAATTCCGCGAGTGGTATCAAGCCGGTTTGTTGACTACCCAAGAGGATTACGGTTCTTATACTTCCGGTTTGTTCACCAACATCAAGAAGAAAGACAAAGATACCGGTAAGATCATTCGTTCTTACATCTCTATCGGTTCTTCCGCCGGTGCTACTCACCAATGTCCCGAAGCGTTGGATGACGGTAGTTATCCCTTCCAAGTGGGTATTGCCGAAATCCCCCAAGCCGATCCCAATAACAAGAAGGTCATTTCCCAAGGTCCTTCCTTGGTTATGCTCCAACAAAGTGATTCCAAACTGAATGATCAAGCGTGGACGTTCATCAAGTTCTTGTTGACCAATTCCGAGTTCCAAGCCGAATTCTCCATGGCGTCCGGTTATGTGCCCGTGCTCAAATCCGCTTTCTCGCTTCCCGGCTATGAAGCGTTCCTCGAAGATGCCGGCACCGATAAGAACGGTATTGCCGCTCTGTCCGCCAAGATCTGTATGGAGCAAGAAGAGCACTACTTCACTTCTCCCGCCTTTGTCGGCTCCTCCGACGCTCGTGACCAAGTGGGTGAAATGTTGCTCAAATATATGTCTTCCAAAGACGGTTCGGAAACCGCTCTGCGTAAGATTTTGCAAGACGCTGTCAACCGTTGTATCTCCAACAACAAATAAAGCGTTATGAAAACCAATCATCGTTCTTTTTTATACGTTTTGGTCGTTGCCGCTCTCGTAGCAGCAATGACCTTGACGTTGTCCTTTGCCTTAGTCGGGTGCAAATCCGACGAAGACGATTTGGGGACGTGGGATTATACCCGAGATCCGTCTTTGACCGATTTCGGCACCCAAGTAACTCTTGAAACCTCCAATTTGGATACCAATTTCGAGGAAACGGGAAGAGGGTACGTTACCGTTCAACAACATATCGACGGGGATACCGTGCACTTCAACAGCAAGAGCGGCAAGCTTCTCAAAGTTCGTTTTCAGGGTATCGATACGCCCGAATCCACGGGGAAAGTCGAGCCTTGGGGCAAACCCGCCAGCATTTACACCAAAACCAAACTCAAAAACGCGGATAAAATCGTGTTGGAATCGGACAAAGAGGGGCAAGTGACCCTCGATTCCACCGGCTCGCGTTATTTGGCGTGGGTGTGGTATTTGCCCAAGGGTAGCAGTACTTGGCACAACCTCAATATCGAGATCTTGGCAGATGGTCTTGCAGTAGGTAAAAGTACTTTGACGACTCGTTACGGCGAGGTCGCCGTGAAAGCCATTACCGACGCCAGATCCCACCATCTCAATATGCACAGCAGCGAAAAAGATCCCTTGTACTTCTATGGCGAAACGGTCGATTTGACCATCAAGGCGTTGGTGACCAATAAGCAAGCTTACAACGGCATTAAAGTGCGCTTTGAGGGCGTGGTCGCCAAAAAGAGCGGGGAAGGCGTTTACGTGCAAGCCTTTGACCAAGACACCAACCAATATTACGGGGTGTACGTGTACGGCGGATACGCTTCGCTCGCTCCCAAGTTCTTGGTGGAGGGGTACAGGCTGTCTATTGCCGGTACCGCAGACAATAACGAAACCTTTGGTTTCCAAGTGTCGGGGCTTAGCTTCTCTTTGATCTCTCCCGAAAAGGACGACGTCAAGATTTTGGAAAAGAACGTCGAGATCGTGACGACCACCATTACGGCGGATGATTTTACCAATCCCGATATTGAAGACGTTCTTGTTGAAATGCACGACATCACCGTGACTTCGGTGTATACCACTAAAAACGAGGAAAGCAGTTCCAAGGGCGCTATGACCTTGACCTGCAAGACCCAAGACGGCAAGACCGTCAAGGTGCGCACCGTCGTATTGACTTTGGACGGGGAAACGGTTACCGAAGAGTACTTTAAGGGTAAAACGATCTCCCGTATCAAAGGTATCATCGAATATTACGAAGGTGAACCCCAGCTCAAACTCTTTACGACTTCGGACGTAGAGTTTAAACAATAAAAACAAAAAATTTATAAAAGGAGAAAGAACATGAAAAAAGTAGTTAGTTTCATTCTTGTTTTGGTACTGGCGCTGGCGTTCAGTGTTTCGCTGGTCGCTTGTAACAAAACGGTTAAACTCACTCAGGACCAGCTGGATTCCTATGCTGAATGGATCAAGCAAGGTTACCTTAAAGGCAAGTATGTCGTGGCTGCCGACTTCGATATGCCTGTCAAAGGTGAATATGAAGGCGCCGAAGTATCCATCGCCTGGACTGTTGACGGTGGTAACGGGCTGGCTTCCGTCGTTGCGAAAGACGATCAATGGGCAACCATCAAGATCAACAAATACGCCGACGAAGACACCACGTTTACTTTGACGGGTACTTTGTCCTACAAGGGCATGACCGCCAGCGTTTCCAAGGAATTGACCATCGAAAAATATGTGATCGCCGACTGGGCTTTCTGGGCGGAGAACACCAGCAAGGTGACTATGAACATCAAGGGCGTCATCGTTGCCAAATATCCCTACAACGAGGAAAAAGGCAATACCGGCGTCTTCCTCCAAGACTTGGACGGCGTGCACGGCTATTTCGCTTATCAACTTAAAGTGAACAGCCAAGAAGCTTATGATACCGATCTTGCCATCGGCAACGTGATCGAAGTCAACGGTACCACTTCGTTGTACAATGGCTTCCGCGAGATGGCTGCGGGTTGTACTTACTCCCTCGTCAAGAACGAAGACGGCTCCGTCGCTACCGCGACTCCCGCCAAGATTGCCATCGATGACATCGTGTTGACCGCGGCTTCCTTGGACGGCGCTCTCGATCCTATGCAAGGCGTGATCGCCACCTTGACCGGTTGGAAAGTCAAGAAGTTGGAATGGAACACCAATACCGCCGCTACCTTCGAAGAGAAGGGTGCCGGTTCGGTCTATGTTTATCTGACCAAGAACGACAAAGAGTTCAAACTCTATCTGTCCACCTCTAACCAAAACACTTTGGCTGACCTCAAAGAGGCGGTCGGTAAGCTTGCCCAAGGTTACACCGTCAACGTGGAAGGTCCCATCGCGTGGTACAACGCTCCTCAAATCTATCCTTTGGCTAGCGGTATCACCGTGACTTCCACCGAAGTCACCGCCGCCGACAAACTCGCTACCGAGCTTGCCGCCATCGGTTTTGACGCCAACGTCAAAGAGGCTAAGTCCATCGACTTGGCTGCCAAAGGCGCCACTTACGAGGACGTGCTGTTCCGCTGGACCGTTGACTCCGAAGGCGTCGCCGAGATCGCCGATGGCAAACTCAATATCACTCCCATCGAGGGCGAAGTCAAAGTCATCACACTCAACTTGGTCGCTACTTGCGGCAGCGAAACCGCGAGCAAGAGCTTTGACATCGTGGTCGGTGATCCCGCCGTGTTGACTCCCGCTCAAATCGTCACCATGGCTTATGCTTTGAATGTGGGCAAACAACTTGGCTTCTCCGTCAGTTTGACCGGCGTCATCACCGATATCAAAGACGGATACTACAACAAGAAGTACAACAGTGTTACCTTCACGATGGAAGTGGAAGGCAAATCGATTGGCGTCTTCAGCGTGACCGTTGACGATGGCGTCGACGCCACCGGGTTGAAAGCGGGCGACACCGCTACCGTGAGCGGTTCCATCATCAGATACAACGAGACCACCGTTCAATTTGCTTACAACACCAAACCCGTCGGCGCAGTGAAATCCTTTACCAGGACCGAGCGCACCGACGCCGACAAGGTCGCCGAAGAATTGGCGGCTTTGAGCCTCCCCGGCTTGGTAAGCGAAAGCACCGAGTTGGACCTCGCGCAAGCGGGCAAAAACTATTCCGAAGTTAAGTTGGCTTGGGAAGTGTTGGGTGAAACCAACGCCGCTTCCATTGCCGACGGCAAACTCACTTTGACTGTGGGTACCGCTATCGAAACCGTCCAAATCAAGGTGACCGCTTCTATCAGTGATGATTCGGGCGTGTTGGCTTCCGACGACAAGACCTTCACCGTCCAATTGGGCAACACCGACGCTTTGACTCCCGCTCAAATCGTCGCCATGGCGTATGCTTTGGAGAAAGACAAGAGCATGGGCTTCGAAGTGACCCTGACCGGCGTGATCAGCAAAATCGTGACTGCTTACAGCGCCCAACACGGCAACATCACCGTCAACTTGATCATTGATGGCGATGAGGATCATATCATCCAAGCGTTCCGTCTCAAAGGCGAGGGCGACAACAACGTGGCTACCTTGGGCGAGGGCGACACCGTCACCGTCAAAGGTATCATCAAAAACTTCAAAGGCACCGTCGAATTCGACGCCGGCTGCTTGGCTATCGCCATCGAGCGCTTCGAGCGCACCGACGCCCAAAAGATCGAGGAAGAGTTGGCAGGCTTGAGCCTTCCCTCCGCCGTGACCGAGAGCAAATCTTTGGACCTTGCGCAAGCGGGTACCAATTATACCGACGTCAAATTCGCTTGGGAAATCGTGGGCGAGACTGACGCCGCTTCCATTGCCGATGGCAAACTCAACCTGACCGTGGGCGACTCCAACGAGACCGTTACCGTCAAAGTGACCGCCACCATCGGTGAAGGCGAGGCTGCGGCTTCGGCGAGCAAAGAGTTTGAGATCAGCTTGGGCGACGGCATCTCCAGCTGGCAAAGTTGGAATGACAAAAACGCTCAAAAGGTCCAAATGACCATCAAGGGCGTTGTGGTTGCCAAATATCTCTACAGCGCTTCCAACAAAAACACCAGTGTATATCTGCAAGACCTGGACGGCGTGCACGGCTACTTTGCTTACCAGCTTGCCGTTGAAAGCGAAGACGCTTACAACAACGATCTGGCTATCGGCAATGTGATCACCGTCAGCGGTACCACTTCTCTTTACGTCTCCGCTAACTTCCGCGAGATGGGCGCCGGCTGTACTTACGAAGTCGTCAAAAATGCGGACGGTAGCGTCGCTGTTTCCCCGATCGCTTTGATCAACTTCGACGAAGTGATCGCCGCTTCCGCCGATGGCAGCACCGCCGCTTTGGATCCCTATCAAGGCGTCAAAGGTACCTTTACCGAGTGGGTCGTCAGCAAAGTGACCGAAGTGCCCGACCGCAACAACGCCGATCGTAAGCATTACGACTTTACCTTGACCAAGGGCGACAACACCCTGTCCGTCCAATTCGACACCAAGTATCAATCCACTGCCGCCGACGTGGACGCCATTTTGCAAAAACTGGCTGTCGGTTACACCGTCAACGTGACCGCCGCTTTGGCTTGGAACAATGGACCCCAAGTGTATCCCCAAGTGAACGACGTGGTCGTGACTTCCACCGAGATCTCCATCTCGGACGAAGACAAGATCAAGACCGAAAAAGAAGACCTCAACGTGACCACCTGGTTCTTCGCCAGCACCACCGAGCCTATCGAATTGGCGACCAAAGGTGAGACCCACAAAGACGTGGAGATCATCTGGGCGCTCGAGGGCGACAGTGCGTTCTCTCTTAGAGAGAACAAGTTGTCCGTGACTATCGGCGAAGCCAACGCCACCGCTACTTTGACCGCCACTCTCAAATCGGGCGAAGTCGAAGATACCAAGGCGTTTGAACTCCAAGCCATCGTTGACGCAGCGACGATGACCCCCGCCGAGATCATGGCGTACCTCGGTACCCTTCCCAAGGACGAGACCACTTCCCTCGAGTTTATGTTGACGGGTACCGTCACCGAGGAGGACTTTGAAAACAGCGATAGATTCTCCAACGTGACCGGTATGCTCGACCTCGGCGATCCCGGCAAGATCAAGTTCTACCGTATCACCGTGGCGGCGGGTATCGACCAAAAGGATATCCAACCCGGTCGTGTTATCACCATCAAAGGGCCCGTCAAGAACTACAACGGTACCATCCAATTTGTCGATCCCGCCAAAGTGACGGGTATCGAGCCCACCGACGCCGAATTATTGGCTGCCGACTTGGACGCTTTGAGCGTGATCGAAATGACCGACACCGCCGAACCCATTATCTTGCCGACCGAGGGCGAGTTTGGCAGCGCGTTTGCTTGGACGCTCACCAACAAGCCCGAGGGCAACGAGTGCGCGCTCAACGGCAACGAACTTACGATCGTTATCGGTGAAGAAGACGCGACTTTGACTTTGCTTGTCAACGCCACCTTGGGCGAGGAGAGCGATAGCAAAGAGTTTACGATCGTAGTAAGAGCAACCGCCATTTCCGCCGCCGAAAAGGTCGCCGCCGAATTGGAAGCATTGGAGTTGGACGAACTCGTGTTTGAAGAAGCCGCTTCCATCGATTTGCCCGCCAACGGCACCACCTACGAAGACGTCGTGATCACTTGGGCGATCACCGAAGGCACCATTGCTACCGTCGAAGACGGCAAGCTCAACGTGACCATCGGTGCGGAGACCGCTACCGCTACTCTGACCGCTACCTTGACCGTGGGAGAGGAGGAATTGACCGACAATACCAAGTCCTTTACCGTCACCGCCAAAGTGCCGAGCGAGACCGAATTGCTGTTGCGCTCGCTGTATGCGCTCGAATCGGGGGCAAACCAAAACGACGTCACGCTGACCGGCGTGGTCTCCGAGATCACTTCCGCTTGGAGCGATTCGTTCGGCAATATCACGTTCAACTTCGTGGTAGACGACCTGACCGATTATCCCATGTTGGCGTACCGCGTCTCCGGCACCAATGCCAAATACCTTGTTGTTGGCGACACCGTGACCGTTAACGGCACCGTCACCAACTGGAACGGTACCATTGAGTTTAAGCAAGGAAGCAAGGTTACCGCTATTGTCTTCACCGGCGAGCATTCGGAAGCCGACATGGTCGCTCTCGAAAAAGAGGCGTTGAGCATCACCACCGAGTATACCGAAGACATTAACGAAGTGCCCCTTCCCTCTGTCGGCAGCCTCTTTGAGGAAGACGTGACCATCAGTTGGGCTCTTGCCGAAGAAAGCGAGGATATCTCGTTGGAAGACAACGTGTTGCTCGCTTTTATCGTGGAAGAGACCTACTCCTTCGACGTGGTGGCTACCATCGCCGTAGGCGAAACGACCGATACTAAGTCCTTCACCATCACCATGATCGGCTCCGCCAGCGCTAGGATCAACGCCGCCAAAGAAGCGTTGACTCTCGCGCAAGTCAACTTCACCGAGTCCACCACCGAACCCATCGTTTTACCCGTTGAGGACGAACCCAACGGCGTGACCATCACCTGGTCGTTGGGTGAAAGCGATGTTTTCGCGTTGGCAGACGGCAACAAGCTGTCCGTGGTCATTGCCGACGGAACCAATGCGACCGTGACCTTGACCGCTTGGTTGACTTGCGGCTCTGTGCTGGACAGCAAAGAGTTCACCTTGACCGCCAAAGACACTAGCGCCGAGCAAGGTGGTGGCGAAGAGACCGAAAAGCCTGTGACCGTTAGCATCACTTTCTCCGAAAAGTACAGTGAGAATACCATTTTGACTGACGTTAATATTCCTTTGGGCGATGAAATCACGGTATGCTTTAGCCAGCCTTCCGGTAGCGCTCCTCAATATTACACCAATGGTTCTTCGGTTAGATGGTATGCTAAGGGTGTCTTAACGATTGGTGCTTCCAATAGTTATGTTATTACCTCGATCACAATCACGTTTGGTGCAAGTGACGGTACTAATGCCATTACCGCAAATGTCGGAGAATGGGACGGTGCAACCTGGACGGGTTCCGCTAATCAAGTCGTCCTTACTCAAGATGGGACTAAAGGCAATAGAAGAATTGCCAGTATTGCCGTCACTTACGAAAAAGCTTCTGCATAAGCTACTTAACAACAAGAATTAGGCGGAGCGATCCGCCTTTTTCTTTTGTCGTGTCCCACGCTTGGGTGATTAGCGCGGACGGCACAACGCATTAGCGTAACAAAAAATAGCACTCGCGAGAGTGCTATTTTTTATCGTCGTGAGTGCCTGTGTAGCGCTTACACCCTTAGCCCATAGGGCGAAGAAAGGGGGGTAAATCGCTTGCGCTCCGTTAAGGTGCGCCGATAGCGCATGAATTGGGGCTTGCCCCATGAATTGGAGCGGAGTACCCGCTCCATTATGGTAAGGGTGTAAAATCGCTTACGCACGGGATGACTGGTTACCTCGTCAAGCCGCGCAGGGCTTTGAGCGCTTCGAGGTCGGTGCGATGCACGGACAAGGGCGAAATGGAGATGAGATGATGCAACACCGCGTCGGTGTCGAACTTGTCCTTGTGTTCCTCTTTGGGGTCGTGGGCGATATACCCGCGCGCGTGGAATTGGTTGGGCTCCACTTCCTCGAAGTGATCGGCATAAAACACCCCGCCTTGTTCGGTCAGCACCACGCCTTGCGGGTCGTGCGGCACGTTGACGTTGAGCAGGGAAGCGTAGGCTAAAATGTTGGCGTTGGTTATAAAGGACCAAACGTGGGTGAGTTGCTCGCCCGCGACGTCCAAAGCGCCCAAATCGGACGAGATGGCGACCGACTTGCTCCCTAAGATGCAGCCCTCGGTAGCCCCCGCGCAGGTGGCGGAATAGGAAATGTCATAGCCGATATTAAAACCGTGATTGATACCCGACAGCACCAAATCGAACTTGCCGAACTTGTCAAACGCATACCGCACACAGTCGGCGGGGGTGGAGTCCACGTGATACGAGGGGATACCCAAGTCGTCGAAGACGTGGCGGCGTTTGACCTCGAACGAGTGTCGCAGGATGATACCGTGCGAGGCGCCGCTTTGCTCCACTTTGGGGGCGACCACCCACACTTCGTCAAACATCTGTTTTGCCCACTCGGCAAGGATCCTTATCCCTTTGGCGTCGATGCCGTCGTCGTTAGTCAGTAGTACTTTCATATCCTCTCCTTATAGCCAGTCGTCGTGGTGCGCCTTGTAGTCGGCGACCAATGCGTCCGCCTCGTCGATCAACTGTTGCATTTCTTCTTTGCTGTACACGGTAGCGCCCGCGGCGCACGCGTGTCCGCCCCCGTGATAGCGGGTGGCTAAGGGTTGCACTTCCACAAAGCGGGAGCGCAGACGAACGCGGATGCTCTTGTCCTCGTTTTCGATAAAGGCGAGCCACACGATACAACCCTTGATCTTTTCCATCAAGGACACGGTGTTGCTGGCGTCCTCGCGGGACAAGCCGTACTTGCGTTGCAACGCGTTGGATATGGTCAGATACGCCACTCCGTGCTCGGTCTGCTTGATACGGCGGGTTTGGTTGGCGCGGAAGAGCAGCACGTCGTAGTCGTCAAGGTACAGATTGGCGTAAATGCGCTCGGTATCGATCCCCCTCTCCAGTAACTTGGCTGCCGTCTGCAACGTGGACGCGCCCACCCCGCGAAAACGGAAGCGCCCCGTGTCGGTGGTGATGCCCGTGTACAAGCAGGTCGCCGCCTCCACGGTGAGGGGCAGCACGTCGGGGAAGGATAGGCACAACCTCGCGACCATCTCGGCGCAAGAGGGGCTTTCTTCCTCTACCCATACGATATCCCCGTAGGGGTTATCGATGATGTGGTGGTCGATCTTGATCACCTTGTCGCCACGGTCGTATCGTTTGTTGGATATGCGGTTGGCGGTGCCCGTGTCCACCACGATCACCAACGCGCCTTGGTAGTCTTCGTCGGCAGGGTGGGGACCCTCGTCACCCAAAAACGCCACGTAGTCCGAATAGTCCTCGTTGTCCAACCATATTTGCTTGGTGGGGTTGCCCGCCTTGAGGGCATGATACAGTCCCATACTGCTGCCCACTGCGTCCCCGTCGGGACGAGAGTGGCGGGAGACCACGATACGGTCGTGCGATTTGATCTCGTCAATGATGGATTGCCAAATATCAGTCATGTTGATTCTCCGTCAGTCGTTTGAGGTCGGCGAGCATCGCCATCGCCTCTTGGTAGTCGGCGACGTCCGCGCCGCTCGCTTTTTGGTGTCCGCCTCCGCCGTATTTGACGGCGATGGGGTTGATGTTGTAGCGGGAAGAGCGCAACTCCACCCACACCTTGCCCTCAGCGCGGTTTTCGGTAAAGTTGACCCAAATATCCACTCCTTTGAGGTCGCTCATCACCCCTACCATGCCGCGGGAAATACTAAAGACGTCGGTGATACCCAACTCGTCCAATTCGTCCGCCGTGGTGTAGATGTACGCGACGGGGCTGTCTTCGTAAGTGGTGATCTTGCGGCTAAAATAGGCTTTGAGCCTAAGCCCGTCCAAGTCTTGCGCGTACAGGCAGCGGTACAATTCGTTGGTGTCCACCCCTTTCTCCAACATGGCGGCGGCAAGGCGCAGGGTGCGAGGAGAGGTGGAGTCGTAGCGGAAGCGCCCCGAGTCGGTGACGATACCCGTATAGACGGCGGAAGCCGCTTTGAGGCTGACGTTCCAACCCGCTTCCAAGGCAAACGCGGCGATCATCCCCGCGCAACTCTCATATGAGGTGTCCACCACTTCCTCTTGGCAAAACTGCTCGCAAAAGATATGGTGGTCGATGCGCGCGGTGGCGTGAGAAGAGGCAAACCGCTTGTCCGATACCAGTTCGGCGGTGGCGCTGTCCAGCACGATCGCCAAGGCGGCGGGGTAGACCTCGTCCGCGACCTCGTCCAAACGATAGCCGTCCACGAAGTCGTAACGGGTGGTGGGATCGCCCACTACGTAGACCCGTTTGTCGGGGTAGTTGTCCTCGATAAGGGTAGCCAAACCTACTTGACTGCCGATGGCGTCCCCGTCGGGGTTGGCGTGGCGGTGCAGCACGATGGTATCGTGCGATTCGATCAGTTTTTTGATCTCTTCAAACATATCAATTCTCCAATCCCAATTTGTCGATGATGGTGGCGACGACGTGATCCAACCCGTCGTCGATGCACACCGCAAAGTCGCACAACTCTTTGTTGCGCATTTCAAAGTCCAAACTCATCAGCCTGTGGATCTTGTCCTCGTCGGTCACCGCGCGCCTTAAAATGTTGGCAAGGATCCTCTTCTTGTCGCGATCGGTATACACCAGCATCGCTTTGGAGCGGTAGAGGTTGCGCAACGTCAGCGCGCCGCATACGTCGATGGGCAACACCGCGATCTTGCCCTCTTTGATCGGCTCGAACTCGCTCAAACTCGTGCCGAAATAGTGCTTGCCGTAGACGGTGGTCTCCACAAAACGATCTTCCTTTTTGGCTTGCAAAAAGTCCTCTTTGCTGACGAAGCGGTAGGCGTTTTCGGTCTCGCTTTGCAAGCGGGGGCGGGTGGTGGTCGTCAAAGGCTTAAAAAAGCGGGGATCGTGGGTGAGCGCTTCGGCGATGGCGGTTTTGCCCGTGCCGGTGGGCCCCACGATGCACAGCACGCCGCCGTGCGTCAGATCGGGCGGCTTGCCCACGAACGAATTGCCGATACTCTTTGCCAAATGCACGAAGTCGGCGTAACTGTTGACCGACAGCAACCCCGAGAGGTCGCTGTTCCAGGGTCGGCGCATCAGTACGGGGTAGGACGCTTGCGAGGTGGAAATGTTGTGCGCCGCGTCGTCCAACAAAATATCCAAATTGACGATATCCTTGCGGGTACCGATGAGGATATTGGTGTCGGGCACTTCGGGGAAGTCGGCGCGCAGGCGCTCGGCTCGCGCGCTCATACAGGACGGGGGTACCGCCGTGATAAAAAACACGTCCGCAAACTTGCAAAGGTCTTTGACAAACTTTTGCGCGCCGGGGTAGATGGGTTGGTTGCGCACGAACTCGGGATCCCCGAAATATGCCAACCTCTCGTCGGCGATATCGCCCAATTTGCCCCAGGAGTCAATGTGATCGATCTCAAATGCGGGATTGTCGCCATAGCGCTGACGAAGCAACTCCAACGCGTACGAATTGCACTCGTACAAGGTGTCGTCCACGTCCAGCCCTATGCGTAAACGGTATTTTCTCATAATACTCCTCTTAACAGTTGATTATACTATTATAACATATCGAGCGACATTTCTCAATCCTTTTTGACAAACCCGTCAAAATATACCCAGAGGGTATGCGATATATTGGCTGACGCCAATGCGATATATACCCCGATGAGGTATGCGAGATATTGCTATGCAATGCGATATAAGGCGGAGCCTTGCGATATGCCGCTATGCGGCGCGATATACGATTTGACAAGTCAAATCGTGTTGTGGATAGGATAGAGACGAAAAAACGTTCCCACAGTCTACTTGTGGGAACGTTTTTTATCCGCTACGTTGGCAAAGCCAACATCTCGCATTGGCGAGAGCCAATATCTCGCATACGGACGGAGTCCGTATATATCGCATTGCGTAGCAATATCTCGCATATCCAACGGATATATATCGCACCGCCACGGGCGGTATCACTCTTGCGCTACAAAGTCCAGGACCAATCCCAACACCTCGATGCGCATGGTAAGATGTTCCACCCCCGCTTCGTCGGGATCGTCCTCGTTCTCTTTGACGACGTTGCGGGTCAGCACCAACCAAGGAGAGGTGTCTTGGTGGTAAGCGCCCAAGTAGATCGCTTGCACTTTCTTACCCTCGCTGTCGGTCAGATCCATCAACGAATAGACGGTCTCCAACTTGATCGTGACCGTCTCGACGGAAGAGAGTTTCGCAAGCAAGTTGGGCGGTAGACGGTCGACGTGCAAGGTCTTACCGTCGTGATCCACCACTTCGCTGTATCTGCCAATGTAGGCGACGAGGTAGTCGAGGTAGGAGTTGTAGCTTGCGCCCACCGTGTCGGGGTCGATCGCCCAATCCTTGCCCCCGTCAAGCGGCAATCCGTCGGGGTCGGTGTAAGGCTCGCTCGTAAGGCTTTCGATCCCCTCGATACCGATGCCCATAGAGGGGTAGGTCACCGCCAAATGGCGCCCGAAGTTGCCGCCCGTAAAGGCGACCCCCGGGAAGAGCGCTTCGGCGTAGGAGTCGATGACCGAGTACGCGTCCCGCGCGCCCGACATCATCAAGTTGGTGAGAGTGCCGTCCTCGTTTGCATAGAAAGTGTCTTCCTTGCCGCCCAAAACCTCGCCGAGCGAGAGGGAGCCGCCCACTAGCCCCAGCACGCCGCCCAAAGGAAGCGACAGGGTAAAGGTGGCGGTGCCGTCGGGACGGAAGGTGTAGTCGTAGCGATCCGCCAGCAGTTTGGTCACCAATTTGACGGCGCTGCCCACGGTGCCGTCGTCGTTGTCTCCCATCTTGGCGTCGGCAAGTAGGTAAACTTTGTCCTCTTCAAACGCCTTGCCGTTGGTGGCTCGCCCTTCGGTGGGGTGGGCGGACAGAGTGGGCAAAAAGCCGTTGATTTGGTCGAAATAGGTTTTGGTCGCCTCGTCCATGGTAGCGGCCCGATCGAGCGCCGCTTGGGCTTGTTGGAGCGCAAAACCCGTAGTTTGGGCGTAGTACTTGGTCAATCTGTCCTTACAGAGGCTACGATAAGTAGAGAGGGCGTCTCCGCTCGCCAACCCCAATTCCGCCAATTTGGATTGAATGGTTTGGGCGATCACGGCGTGCCCTTCGTCCGAGGGGTGGAGACCGTCGCTGAACACCAAGCGGGAGCCGCGGGCGTGGTCTTGCTTGTAAATATCGTCAAACGCCTTGGCGACGTCCACGAAATGGTTGTTTTGAGGGTGCGCGGCGACGTAACGTTCGATCACGCCGCTAAGCGAGCCGAGCATCCGCCCCGCCATCGCGCGGTACTTGGCGACCCCCTCGGGGGTGGCGTAGTCGTAAGCGGGGTCCAACGCTTGCATGGCGTCGGTGAGATCCTTGGGCATCAACTCGCTGTCGTCGTCCATCATGTTGTAGACGTTTTGCAACAAGATCACCACGTCGGGATTGAGAGAGCGGATGCGGTCGACGGTATCGGACAGGTTTTGGTAAGCCCTGTCAAGGCATACCTGCATGGTGCGCAATCCGTCTCCGGGCGCGATCGGCACGACTTCGCCCGACTCGGACGTGACCGTGCTGTATTTGTGGTAGACGTAGCACGCCGCCACGTCCTCTCGGTCAACGTAATCTTCGCCGTACACGTCCTTAGCCAACAACTCGTACATCATGGCGGGGAAGTTGTTCCACAAAAAGTCGTTGCCCGTGATGGATATGGAGACGATATCCGCTCGAGTCATCAAGGTCTTGGTAAGGTAGCCGTCCTCCTCTTCGCGGTTGACGTACGCCAACAGTTGGTGGGTCTGATTGCCCGAGATGGCGCGATTGTGGTAGACGTATCCGTTGATACGCCCCAAGATGGAATAGTAGGAATAGTCCCATCTGCCTTCCGCGGGAGAGGGACCCGCCACCCCCTCGGCGATGGAATCGCCCAAAAACAAAATGGTCTTTTGCCCCTTTGGGGGGTCGGGTTGTTTTGTACAGGCGGAGAGTAGACCCGTCGCGCCGAACAGGATCGATACGATCAAAAGCAAACACATCCATCTCTTCATATAGGCTACCTCGTTGTTTGATATAAACAGTATAAATCTAACCGAAGATCAAGTCAATAGGGGAGAGCCTGCACTCGGGGTGTGGATTTGGTGATACCCGTATTTGTTTTTGTTATACCAACCCCCGCTCGCCCGATTGACGACAAGGCGTTCGCGGTGCTATAATCAAACGAGTGGAGGAGCGTATGAAAATTGCTATCGGTTGTGACCACGGTGGATTTGTACTCAAAGACGCGATCTTGTCCTATTTGGATCAAGCGGGTATCGACTACGTCGATTACGGTTGTTTTGACGAGAGCTCGGTGGATTATCCCGACTACGCCGCCAAAGTTGCCAAAGCCGTGCAAAGCAAGCAAGCGGACAAGGGTATATTGATGTGCGGTACGGGTATCGGCATCACCATCGCCGCCAACAAATTCAAAGGCATCCGCGCGGCGGTCGTCACCAACGAGTTTTGCGCCCGCGCCACCGCCCAGCACAACGACGCCAATATCCTCGGGTTGGGTGGCAGAGTCGTCAGTCCCGAAGAGGCGGTCAAATTGGTGGACTTGTGGCTCAATACCCCCTTCGAGGGCGGTCGTCACCAACGCCGTCTCGACAAGATCGCCGAGATAGAGGAACAAAACCAAATCAAATAAGTTACCGCTTAGCGGAATATACGGAGGTAAAACTATGTCCAAAGTCGTTATTTTCGATCATCCCCTCATCACCCACAAAGTGAGCATTATGCGTGACAAAAACACGGTCAGCAAGGACTTCCGTCAACTGCTGCAGGAAATCTCGTTGTTGATGGGTTACGAAGTGACCCGCGACCTGCCCTTGACCGACGTGGAGATCGAGACCCCCATCTGCAAGACCACCCAAAAGATGTTGGCGGGCAGAAGTATCGGCGTAGTGCCTATTCTGCGTGCCGGTTTGGGTATGGTGGACGGCATTTTGACCCTCGTGCCCACCGCCAAAGTGGGACATATCGGTTGCTATCGCGATCACAAGACCGCGCAACCCGTGGAGTACTACTGCAAGTTGCCCGCCGACGCCGAGGAGAGGGAGATCATCGTGGTCGACCCCATGCTCGCTACCGGCGGTAGCGCCATCATGGCAATCAACTTTATCAAAGCCAAGGGCGTCAAAAACATCAAGTTTATGTGCTTGATCGCCGCGCCCGAGGGCGTGAAAGCCCTGCAGGAAGCGCATCCCGACGTGGATATCTACATCGCCGCCATGGACGAGAGACTCAACGAGAATAAGTATATCGTGCCGGGATTGGGGGATGCCGGCGACCGTATTTTCGGCACTAAATAACGAGACGATAACGGACGATATAGGGCGACGTCCGCTCGCTCGCAAAACCCGTGTACAAGGAGTACACTTGGCTTTTGCTCTCTCGTTTGTACGCACCCTCTCTCATTCCGTTATCGTCTCGTTATTGAGTGTATAACGCGAAAAGGGATAGCAGAGATCATTTTGTAAAATCAGCCTTCCTCAGCGGGAAGGCTGTTTGTAAGGGGAGTACGTTGGGTTTGCTCTCGCGCCTTAGCATTACCACGCTCTCATCTCAATTAGCGCGAAAAGGAGAGTACCACTGTTATGGTTGTTCTAACATCCCTCTCTCATTCCGTTATCGTCTCGTTATCGAGGGGAAAATGCGAAAAGGGGAGTACCACTTTTTCTGCTTCAAAACCAAGCCTTTTCCAACTCGGAGAAGGCTTTTTGTTTGTATTAGGCTTTTGCTCTCTCGCATGTTAGCACCCTTGCTCATCGCAAGGAAGCGACTACTTTGAGAGCGCGAAAAGGGGAGTACCACTTTTATGGTCGTTCTAACATCCTTTTCTCAACCCGTTATCGTCTCGTTATTGAGTGTATAACGCGAAAAGGGATAGCAAGAGATCATTTTGTAAAATCAGCCTTCCCATGCGGGGAAGGCTGTTTGTAAGGGGAGTACGTTGGGTTTGCGCTCGCGCCCTCGAATCACCACACTCTCATCTCGATTGGCGGGAAAAGTGAATAGTAAAAACAGCCTTTCTCTTATACGGGGAAGGCTTTTTGTAGCGGGGGACGCAACGTTCGTCTGCGCGCTATCGGACAAAAACACCCTTTTTCGTCAAATCTATTGCAATCGCTAAAAAAAATACGTTATAATAGTAAAAAATATACCAAAAGGAGTTGACACGTCTAACGATGTTCGCGACAATTTTGACAGACAGACAGACAGACAGACAGACAGACAGACAGACAGACAGACAGACAGACAGACAGACAGACAGACAGACAGA
>CADBTQ010000037.1 GCA_902797685.1 uncultured Eubacteriales bacterium
GAGGCGGCGGTCAACAAGTTCGGTTTGGATACGGGATACAGCAGGCGATTTGCCGACGTCGGGCGGTCGGTGGGCTATCCCACTCACGGGGACTTTTACGATAGGGCGTTCGGGTGGGGCTTGTTTTGCGGTAAAGCCATCGTGCGCATATCCCCGTTTTATCACAAATTGCGGTATCTTTTCCCTACCAAGCGGATCCTAAGCCACGACGTGATTGAGGGAGCGTTTTTGCGCACGGGCTCCATCCATCGCACGATCTACGAGGACGCGCCCCGTTCCTTTTTGTCGGATATGACCCGCCTGTCGAGGTGGCAGCGAGGAGACTTGTTGCTCTCTCCCTACCTGTTGCCCAAAGCCAAAGACCAAAACGGCAATCGGTTTTCGGTCGATATCCAACCCGTCTATCGTTGGGTATTGGCGCTCAATTGTTTGGGCGTAGTCAAAGATCTATGCCTGTTTGTCGCTATCCTTTTGGGCTGTATCGGCAATCCGTACCTCCTCGTAGCGGCTTGGGGAGCGAGTCTGTTGCCCTATCTTTGGGCCGGGCTCGGCGCGCTATTCGTCCGCGATACCTTTGGGCAAAAGGTCAAAAGAGGGGCGCAATGCGTTATACGTGGGATAGAGCGGACGATCATGATCCCCTATTTTGCGGCGATGGGAGCGGGGAATCTTTTGTCCGTCGTTTGGGGACGGATGCGCAGGCAAAATATGTTGTCTTGGCGCCCCTACTACCTCACGCAAAAGGGGAGCGGTTTCGGCAAATACCTTTTGGCGGGGCTGCCGTCGCTTCTGTTTTGCCTTGCGGGAGTCGCCACCTTGTCGATACCGTATTTCGCTTTTGCGGGGGCGTATATCGTCTGGTATTTGACATCATATTGGTTTTATTTGCCAAGGCAGTCGAAACCGCTCGACGAAGGAAAGCGCAAACAACTATTCGACGTCGCCAAGGACACGCTCAGCTACTTCCGTTCGTATCGCGGCTTGATCGCAGACAATATGCAACTCGACCCCAAACCTCAAAGTCGGGATATGACTTCGCCGACCGATTTGGGCTTTTCCCTCCTTGCCGAGGTGTGCGCTCTTTATTTGGGGTACGATCAGGCCGAGGCGGTCGAGCGGATCGTGCGTATCGCGGACAAAATCCTTGCTTTGCCTACGTGGCACGGACACTTGTACAACTGGTACGATCTGGACGGCAAGGTGCTGGGAGAGGTCGTGTCGACCGTAGACTCCGCCAATTTCGTCGCCTCGGTCAGAGTGACTATCCGCGCTCTGATCGAGAGAGGGTACTCCAAGGAAGCAAGCCGCTTGGAGCCGTTTTTGCAGGCGGACTTTGCCCGCCTTTACGATTGGGATCGCAAGGCGCTCTATATCTCCTACAACGTCAAGGAAAAGATGGGCTCGGGTGCGTACGATACCCTAATGAGCGAATCCCGATTGGCGTACTTGCTCGCCATAGCGCAGGGGATCCCCATGCAATCGTACACCAATCTCTCAAGGGATATCGGCAAAGGAGGAGTCATACTCAGTTGGGGCGGCACTTCGTTCGAGTACCTTATGCCCGCGCTATTCGTGCGAGCGCCCCGCTATAGCCTCGTGCGTCAAGCCGAAAAACGAGCCGCCGTCGTTCAATCCCAAACCAAGATCATGGGCGCGTGGGGGATAGGCGAAAGCTGTTACTACGCTTTGGGTGAGGATATGCGTTACCGATACCAAGCGAACGGATTGCGCGCACTGGCGTTTGCGCCCGAGTTGGGCAGGGAAGTGGTCAGCCCGTATTCGTCCGCCTTGGCGCTCCCGTATCTTCCCAAAAGCGTCGTCCTCAATTTGTCGACGTTGAGTTTGACGGCGTACGGCAAGTTCGGCTTTTTCGAGTCGATCGAGCGCAACCACGTCGTACCCGTCTATATGGCGCACCACCAAGGGATGCTTCTTGCCGCGTTGACCAATGCGCTCAAGGACGATTGCTTGTGCGATCTGTTTGAGTCCGATCCCGAGATCGCTTCGGCATTGATGCTGTTGCAAGAAGGCGAAAAGCACGGCAAAGGGGTCAAACTCGGGCACCATATTTCGCAAGACGCGCCCCGTCGATCGTTCGTCTATGACAAAGACTATTTGGCGGGACACGTTTTGCAGAGCAAATCCCTCAAGGGGGTGTTTTTGTCGGACGGTAGAGCGGAGATCGCCAAAGGGGACGTGTTGTTCGGCGGGTTGTGTTTGGGTTTGTGGCAAAAGCCGGACGGTAGGATCTGGGTCAAAGATCTCGACGAGGGGACGGTCTATTCGCCGTACGGCTTGTTGTCTCCATACGACGATTGCGTGTTCGAGACCCACTCGGACGAGGTCGTCTATCGCAACCGCACCCACGATCTTGCCGACTCCATCCGGGTATTGCCCGCAGGGGACGGGATCTTGCACGACGTCGCCGTTACCAACACGTCCGACCACGACAAGGAGTTTGCCGTCGCCGCTTATACGTCGCTCGCGTTGACGACCAAAGGGGCAATGGAATCCCACCGCTGTTATCAGGACTTGTTCGTGGTGACCGAAAAGAAGGAGGACGCCGTGTATGCGTATCGTCAAACCGCAGACGGCAATTACAATCACGTCGTAGTGGGGCTTTTGGGAGTGAGCGACGTCAATGCCAATTCCAATCGCGCCAACGTGTTGAGCGGGTCCAAAGAGAACGGCAAAGTTTTCGATACCATAGGCAATACGGGCAACCCCCCTTTCGGCAACGTGCTATACCCTTGCGCAGCGCTAAGCGGCAAAGTCATCGTAAAAGCGGGCGAGACGGCTCACGTCTATTGGTATATGACGACGACAACCGATCCCGAAGCCACGGTAAAGGCGTGGAGACAGCATTACGTAGATAAGATCTACCACTATCTGCCCATGGCGACGACCGAAAAGGGAGCAGAGTTGTACGACAAATACGCAGGCAAAGAGGTGGGGTATCTCGTGGCGGCGGCATTGCTCAATCATCTCCCTCCAAGTGCGGACGGCAAGGAGAAACCCCTCTCTATTCCGCTTAGCGGAAAATGGGAAGAGGATCTGTCCGTAGCGGTGGCGACAAGATTGCTTGCGGGGTTTGGGTTTGTGATGCGATCTCCCAAGTCTCCCGACGTCAAAAGTCATTTGTTGACCCGTATCGCAGGCGCGACGGGGGAGGCTGTGCCCGTCGATCCGTCCTGGCGCAAATGGGATTATCATCCCCCTCTCAAAAGGGTGGACAAGCCGTCCGCCCAAGTGGATTATCAAGCGGGGGAAGGCGGTTTCGTCGCCGACCGCTATTTCGTCACAGGAGAGCCGACGATGCCCTATTCCAACGTGGTATCCAACGGCAAAGTCGGTTTCGTTCTCTCTCACTCAGGCGGTGGTTGGATGTTTGGAGACAACGCTCGCGAGGTCAAGTATTCTCCGTGGGCGTCCGATCCTGTGGCCGACCCGCCCTTTATGCGGTTGTGGGCGAGGTGGAAAGAGGGTTGGTATCCTCTCGTTGGATCGGAGTCACTTTGCGTGCACGCGCCCGACTCGACGACCTTCTTTACTTCGTTCGACGGGGTGCAAGCGGAAGTCAAATGGAGCGTATGGGGGGAGCAGATCGTGTTGGATATCCGAACGACTGCCGCAATGCCCGTCTTTTGCGGGGTGGACGTCCCCTTGCATTGGACGAGCGATCGCAAAACCTTCCTCAAACGCGTTTCGAGCAATCAAGCGGTACTGTGCCATCCCGACGGCAAGCGTCTTACGCTGTATTGTCCCAAGGCGACTTTCGTGACTTCGGACGAGGCGCTCACCGCCCGGATAGAGGGGACAAGTTATGACGGCAATCGATACGATTACTTGGGTTGCATAACGCCGTCGAGCACCCATTCTACCATCGCTTTCGGCGGTAAAAACGGCGCGAACTATCGACTTCCTTTGCCGTTCGACGATAGCTTACCCGCCTTGGGATACCTGTTGGGCGGACTGTGGAGACAAACGGTCTCGTCGAGATTGATGGCAAGGGCGGGATATTACCAATGCGGCGGGGCGTACGGGTTTCGCGATCAACTGCAGGATCTTGGGGCATATCTCTATTACGACCCATCGTTTGTCAAAGAAAAGTTGGTGGACTTTGCCCGTCACCAATACCTTGCGGGCGACGTGATGCACTGGTGGCATCCTCCGCGCACCGGCGTACGCACCAAAATACGCGACGATCGACTGTTTTTGGTGTCGACGGCGACGAGGTATATCCAAATGACGGGAGACACGGGGCTCTTGGAGACGCCGGTGGAGTATTTGTCGAGCGATGCTCTGGAGCAAGGGGAAAACTCCCGATACGAGACCCCCTCTCTTACTCGTCCATACCCCTTTTCGCACCACTTGTATATGGCGATCGACTCGGTGTTGGAGTACGGCAAGCACGACCTGCTCAAAGTGTACGGTGGGGATTGGAACGACGGCATGGACAAAGTGGGAGCCAAAGGGGAAGGAGAAAGCGTGTGGCTGAGTATGTTCGCTTATAGGACGATCAAAGAGTCGCTCGATCTATTCGGCAAGGAACACCGCACGCGGTTTATCAAAGAGCTTTCTCGTCTCAAAAAGGGGATCGAAAACGCCTTTTGTCAAGATCGATTTTTGGCGTATTACGACGACAACGGCAATCCGATAGGGGACGGCAGAGGCAACTGCGCCTTGTATCTTTTGACCCAAGCTTGGGGCGAACTGTCGGGAGCGGTCGAGGAGCGGATCTCCCGCTTGGCGTTGACGACCGCCCGCTCTTTGGTGGACTACGACAAAGGGATCGTCCGCCTGTTCGATCCCCCGTTTGCGCCCGGCGACAAAGTCGGATATATCGCCGCGTATCCCAAAGGAATACGCGAAAACGGCGGGCAATACACCCACGCCGCGATTTGGTATTTGCAGGCTCTGGTGCAAGCGGGCGAACAGGACTATGCATACGAGTTGTTTGAGATGATCTCGCCCATTCGCAAAGGCAAGGAATATCAAGGCGAACCCTACGTTTTGGCGGCGGACGTCTACTCGGCGTCGGGCTACGAGGGACAAGCGGGGTGGAGTTGGTACACCGGCTCGGCGGGATGGGCGATACGGTTGATCGTGGAAGGCTTTTACGGGGTGCGGATCCAAAACGGCAATTTGTATTTGGAGCCCAAACTACCCAAGGCGCTATTCGACACCACCCTCTACTGGACGTATCGAGGCACGACCTATCATATCCGATACGGTTTTGGAAACAAAAACGATCTCCTTGTGGACGGTAGATCGGTAGGGAAGTACTTTCCTTTGTGTTCGGACAAGGACACGGTGGACGTGGAGTGCGTCATCAAGCGGCCAACCTCTTAAAAACCGCTTGCAATCCAAGACGGGTTGTGATAATATACCACAAGAGGTATTTTTATGAGGATTTTGGCTTTGGACGTAGGAGACGTAAGGATCGGTTTGGCTATCAGTGACGCGTTGGGCATCACCGCCAATCCGTTGGATACGTACGTTCGCGCCAAAAACGACGAAGAGTACGACGCCAAAACGCTTGCCAAATTGGCGGAAGACAAAAGCGTGCAACGCATCGTATTGGGTTTGCCTCTCAATATGGACGGCACCGAAGGCGACAGGGTAGTCAAGACCCGCGCTTTTGCCGAACTGCTGTCTAAGTACACCGCTATTCCCTTGGACTATCAGGACGAGAGGTTGACGACTGTTACTGCCGAACACGTATTGATCGAACAGGGTATGCGGCGCGAAAAGCGCAAGACGGTCATCGACCGCGTCGCCGCCACGATCATTTTGCGGTGCTATCTCGACAGAGTGTGCCGATAGGAGAAAGATATGAAGAACGAAACCAACGAGATCAAAGAGAACCAAGACGGCGATCAAATCATCGTCATCACCGACGAAAAGGGCAAAAAACACGATTTCGAGATCGTGCTCAACGTTCCTTTCGAGGAGAAAGAGTATTTGATTTTGCACCCCTTGGACGATTTCCCCGGGTTGGACGAAGACAGCTGCGCTATCTTTGAGCTGTTGCCGGGCGAGGGGGACGAAGCGACCTTGATCCCCGAGACAGACGACGATATTTTGGACAGCATTTACGCCATCTACGTGGAGTGGGCGACCGAGCAGGAAAGACGCGAGTCTATGGGTTGCCAAGGCTCTTGCGAGGGTTGCTCGGGCTGTTCGGGCTTGCCCCAAGAGGAATAAGTAAAACTTATTCGTATTTTTGATCAAAAAGTATTTGCCAAGCCACAATACTTATGATATTATACTAAGGAAAAAGCACCGTAGGTTAGGCTTTGACTGTTGCCAATTCGGTTGAGGAGTCGTTGCCTGCGGGAAGAAACAAACAGGAGGAAATCAAAATGGCAGTAGTAACTATGCAAAATTTGCTGGAAGCAGGTGTACACTTCGGTCACCAAACCCGTACTTGGAACCCCAAGATGAACGAGTACATCTACACCGCACGCAACGGTATCCACATCATCAATTTGGAAAAGACCGTTGACCAAATCGAAAAGGCTTACGCTTTCGTCCGCGACACTTTGGCTAACGACAACAGCAAAAAGGTCTTGTTCGTCGGTACCAAAAAGCAAGCGCAAGACGCGATCAAAGAGGAAGCGACCCGTTGCGGTATGTTCTTCATCAACGAGCGTTGGTTGGGCGGCACTTTGACCAACTACCAAACCATCAAGACTCGTATCGATCGTCTCAAAAACATCAACAACATGGAAGCGTCGGGCGAGCTCAATATGCTCACCAAAAAGGAAGCCGCCGGTCTCCTCAAAGAGCGCGATCTGTTGGAAAAGAACTTGGGCGGTATCAAAAACATGGGCGGTCTTCCCGACATCATCTTTATCGTTGACGTCGAAAAAGAGCACATCGCCGTCGCCGAAGCGCAAAAGTTGGGCATCAAGATCGTGGCGTTGGTCGATACCAAGTGCGATCCCGATCCCATCGACTACGTGATCCCCGGCAACGATGACGCCGTGCGCGCCGTCAAATTGATCACTTCCATCATCGCCAACGCCGTCATCGAAGGCAAAGAGGGCGTGCAATACAGCGTGGAAGAACAACAAGAAGCTCCCGCCGAGGAAGAAGAGGCCGAAGCTATCAACGAGTAACAAACGACTAACGTTAGGAGGATAATATGAGCTTTACCGCCAGTGATGTTAAGGAATTGAGAGAAAAGACCGGCGTCGGTATGATGGACTGCAAAAAAGCGTTGACTGAGACCGACGGCAACATGGAAAAAGCCATCGAATGGTTGCGTGAAAAGGGCATGGCGACCGCCAAAAAGAAAGAGAGCCGTATCGCCAGCGAGGGCGTAGTCGACAGCTACATCCACATGGGCGGCCGTATCGGCGTTTTGGTGGAAGTCAACTGCGAGACCGACTTTGTGGCTCGCGCCGACAACTTCAAGGCGTTCGTGCACGACATCGCTCTGCAAATCGCCGCCGCCAACCCCACCTACGTCAACGAGTCCGAAGTGCCTCAGGAAGTGTTGGATCACGAAAAAGAGATCCTGCGCGTGCAAGCCCTCAACGAAGGCAAACCCGAAAAGATCATCGACCGCATGGTGGAAGGCCGTATCAAAAAGTACTACGAGGACTTCTGTCTTCTCAACCAAACCTTCGTCAAGGATCCTTCCAAGACCATTCAACAATACCTCAACGAGACCATCGCCTCTATCGGCGAAAAGATCACTATCCGCCGTTTCGTGCGCTTCGTGATGGGCGAGGGATTGGAAAAGAAAGCCGACACGTTTGCGGACGAGATCAGCGCCGCCGTCAACGCTGTCAAATAAGCGATCGACAAAAAGAGGGCTTTGTCCCTCTTTTTTTGTAATTTGATGGATATGGAACTCAAGTATAAACGGATATTGATCAAAGTGAGCGGCGAAGCGCTGTCCTCTTCGGGCAACGCCTTCGATCCCGCCATCATAGACAAAACCGTCGACGAGATCAAGTCGATCCACGACTTGGGCGTCGAGTTGGGCGTCGTGATGGGCGGCGGCAACATTTGGCGCGGCAGGCAGGGTAGAGATATGGATCAACCCACCGCCGACTACATGGGCATGTTGGCGACCGCCATCAACGCTTTGTGTTTGCGCGACGCGTTGTCCAAAGTCGGGGTAGAAGCCGTCGTTATGACCGCATTCAAGATCGACAAGATCGGGGAGTTGGTCGACCACGTCAAAGCGCGGGAATACCTCTCTCAAGGTAAGGTGGTGCTGTTTGCTTGCGGCACGGGCAATCCTTACTTTACTACCGACACGGGTGCGGCGCTCAGGGCGTTGGAGATCAATGCGGACGTGATGCTGCTCGCCAAAAATATCGACGCTATCTATGATAGCGATCCCCGCACCAACCCCAACGCTGTCCGCTACGACAAGATCACCTATCAAGAGTATTTGGCTAAGGACCTCAAAGTGATGGACGCCTCCGCCGTCAGCATCGCCCAAGGCGGGCACCTCAAGGTGTTGCTTTTCGGGCTCAACGAGCCGGATAGCATTCGTCGCGCGGTATTGGGCGAAAAGTTAGGCACCCTTTTGTACTAATTTAACTATTGATATTTGCGAAACTTTTTGTTATAATAGGATCAGTAAGAGTAAAGGAGCGAATATATGGCTAATTACGATATCATCGAAGTATTGGAACTGTTTGACGAGTACGAGACCGCCATGCAAAAGGCCGTCGACTCGTATCATTACACCTTGACCCAAGTGCGCGCGGGGCGTGCCAATCCTCACCTTTTGGATAAGGTCAAAGTGATGGCTTACGGCATGGAGACCCCGCTCAACCAAGTGGGCAACATCAACGTGCCCGAAGCGCGCATGATCGTCATCGCCCCTTGGGACGTGTCCCTGCTCAAAAACGTGGAGAAAGCGATTTTGGATTCGGGCATCGGTATCACTCCCAACAACGACGGCAAAGTGATCCGCTTGGTGTTCCCCGAGTTGACCAAAGAGCGCCGCGACCAACTCGTCAAGGAGATCAAGACGGGCGCCGAGGCTGCCAAAGTGCAACTGCGCAACGCTCGCCGTGACGCCAACGACGTCTGCAAAAAGCTCAAAAAGGATTCCATCATCACCGAGGACGACGTCAAAAACGTGGAGAAGGATATCGACAAGGAGCTCAACGACTACATCGCCAAGATCGACAAGTTGTTCAAGGAAAAGGAGACCGAGATCGTCAGTGTTTGATCTGATAGGTAAGACTTTGCAAGAGGCAAAGGCGATCTTGGAAGGAGCGGGCGTCGCCTACACTTTCGAGACGGATACGTCCAACGCCAAAGCCGACGAAACGAGAGTGGTACGCATGGACAGTGCGTACCATTTGGTATGTATGGGGTTTTTGAGTACCCCTAAGGAGAAAGACAATGACTGACGTTCAAGATCAAAACGTTCAACCGAGTGCGCCCCAAGAGGGCAAACCCCGCAAAGGGATGAGTTCGGGGCTCAAACGTCTGATCACAGGCGTGATCTTGGCGGGCACGATGCTCGTGTTTTTGCTCGTGTTGCGCCCCATCTTCGTGCAAGCGATGGACATCATCGCCATGCTGTTTTTGGTGGCGGGCGGTTTGGAAATGCGCCGCGCTCTCAAAGCGGGCGGACATAACGTAATGTTGTCGGTGTTGATCGTCTTTGACGTTATCGTTTACCCCCTGTTTTGGTTTTTCCATGCCGAGGGTATTTTGCTTGCGTTTGCCTTGTCATCCGCCATGGCATTGGTGATCTTTACTTTCAAGCACAGTTATACGCTCAAGGACGTGGGCTTTACCGTGTTTACTCTGATGTATCCGTCGGTGTTCGTCGCTATGATCATGGCGGTCAACTTGTATGCGGGCAATTTGCTCGCTCTGTTTATGATGATCGCGGTGCCACTGGCGTCCGACGCGTTTGCCTACTTTGTAGGCAGTATGTTCGGCAAGCACAAGTTGTGCCCGACCATCTCTCCCAAAAAGAGCGTGGAAGGACTGTTCGGCGGTATCTTCGGCGCCCTACTGGCGGGGACTGCGTTTTTGCTCTTGTTCGACGTATTCCACGTGTTCGACAATACCCCCAACGTGGGCATTACCCATCTATCCACCCATCTTTGGGCGAGCATTTTGCTGTACGCTTTGCTTAGCGTGTTGTGTATGCTCGCCGGTATGGTGGGCGACTTGGTCGCCAGTTGGATCAAACGCCAAGTGGGCATCAAGGATTACGGGCGTATCTTTCCCGGACACGGCGGCGTGATGGATCGTATGGATTCGGTCATCTTTTGTATGCCCGTTATCTATATCTTCTTCGTGATCTACAACGCCGTAGCGGGTGCTATCGCATGAAAAAAATCGCCGTCTTCGGATCTACGGGTAGCGTAGGCAAGCAGGCGTTGGACGTCGTCGCCTCCCATGCGGACGAACTCAAACTCGTCTGTATCGCCGCGCGTTCCAATCGGGAGCTACTTGCTTTGCAAGCCGAGCGTTTTGCGCCCGTTACCTGCATTTTGACCCAAGAC
>CADBTQ010000038.1 GCA_902797685.1 uncultured Eubacteriales bacterium
AGCGTTGGATTGGGCGATCGACGAGATGGAGCGCCGTTACAGCATCATGAAAGACGAGGGCGTGCGCAATATCGGCTCGTACAACGACATCATCGTGGAGCGCGGTCAACAGCGCTTGCCGTATATCCTCGTCATCATCGACGAGTTGGCGGATATGATGAAGATGAGCAAAAAGATGGCGACCGACTTGGAGCAACGCATCGCTCGACTGACCGCCAAAGCCCGTGCTTGCGGTATCCACGTGATCGTGGCGACCCAACGTCCTTCGGTGGACGTCATTACGGGTACCATCAAAAACAATATCCCCACCCGTATCGCATTCCGCACCGCGTCGCAGATCGATAGCAAGACCATCCTCAACAAAGGTTGCGCGGACAAGTTGTACGGCAGAGGCGATATGTACTACATGGGCAACGGCGTCAACGACCTCAAACGGTTGCAAGCGCCCATGCTCAGCGACGAAGAGGTCGGGGAAGTCACCGACTACATCCGCGACCACAACGAGGCGCAAGTGGACGCTTCCATCACCAACATCATCTTCCGCGAGGACGAGGACGAGCAAGTGGTGGAAGATATGGGTCTTACCCCCACCAACATCGCCGATGGCACCCCCGGCAAGGACGCGGTGTTCGAGCAAGCCGTGCGATTTGCCGCCCAACAAGGCGTGGTGAGTATCAGCAAATTGCAGCGCGAGTTCCGTTTGGGCTTTAGCCGCGCGGGATTTTTGGTGGACGAGATGGAAAAGCGGGGGATCATCGAGCCCGCCGTGCCGGGTAGCAGTCGTCCCCGCCGCGTGGTGATGACTTTGCAACAGATCAACGATATGTTCGGAGGTGGCGACGATGAGTAGAGCGAAAGTCGGCGTTATTTCCTTGGGCTGCGACAAAAACAGGGTCGACAGCGAAAACATGATCGGGTTTTTGACCCACGACTTCGAGATCGTCAACGACTACGATCAAGCGGACGTGGTCATTATCAATACCTGCGCTTTTATCGAGAGCGCGGTCAAAGAAAGTATCGACGCGGTGATGGAAGCGGCGACCCATGACGTCAAACTGATCGTGACGGGTTGCTTGCCCATGCGCTATCCCGAGATCGCCATGCAAAATATGTTGCCCGAGGTGTCCGCTTTTTTGGACAATCAACACTATGCAACGATATGCCAAACGGTGTATAATGTACTCGAAGGTGGCAAAGAGGTGCGTACCAATCGAGGGGACGTGGTGCTGCCGTCCAGTCCCGACAGGGTGCTGACGACCCCCATGCACTACGCCTATCTCAAGATCGCCGAAGGTTGCAACAACCGCTGCGCCTTTTGCGCCATCCCCTATATCCGCGGGCACTACGTGTCTACGCCTTTGGAGGAGTTGGTCGCCGAGACCAAGCGGCTTATCGACGGCTACGGGGTGGAAGAGTTGATCTTGGTCGCCCAAGACGTCACCCGCTACAACGACCGCGGGCGCACCTTGTATGATCTACTCGACGAGTTGGAAAAGACGGATATCGTCAAGATACGTCTGATGTACTGCTATCCCGAGTTGGTCACCAAGGAGTTGTTGGATAGGGTAGAGAACGACCCCAAACTGGTCAAATATCTCGATATTCCCATGCAGCACGCCTCGGACAACGTCCTCAAAGCTATGCGCCGCCGCTCGACCCACCAAGGGTTGTGCGAGATGATGGACTACATACGGGAGCATACCCATATCACCGTGCGTTCTACCTTTATGGTGGGATTTCCCGGCGAGACGGACGAGGACGTCGACGTGTTGGTCGACTTTCTCCAAAAGTACCGTATCGAGTACGCGGGCTTCTTCCCCTTCTACAAAGAGGAAGGTACGCCCGCTTATGATATGGACGGTCAACTCTCCAAAAAGGTCAAGTTGGCTCGTCTCAAACGGGTGGAAGGGGTGCAATCCGCCATCATGCGGGAGATCGCCTCGGGCTACGTCGGCAAAACGGTCGAGGTGTACGCCGACCGTATCGACTACGACAAGGGATGCTTTGTGGGTCACTGCGACTTCCAACATCCCGAGATCGACAACAAAGTCTACTTCAAAGCCGACTTTGTGGTCAACTGCGGTATGCGCTACAAGGTGCGTATCGACAAAACGGACAAGTTAGACTTGGTGGGGGTAGCCTATGAGGAATAAAGTACCCAATATACTGACTATCGGTCGCATCGCCATGATGCCCGTGTTCGCGGTTCTGTTTTGGGTGGAGTTTCCCTACCACCTGCTCATAGCGGGACTGTTGTACGTCGTGTTGGACTTTACCGACATCTTCGACGGTGTGATCGCTCGCAAACTCAAATGCGTCAGCGACTTCGGACGGTTTTGGGACCCCGTGGCGGACAAGATCATGATGACGGTCGCTTTGGTTTGCATGGTAGCGCGCGGTATTTGTTGGACGCCTTGGGCGGGCGCGGTCATGACCATACTGATGATCGGTCGCGACCTCGCGGTCAACGGACTGCGCATGATGGCGGCTTCCAAGGGCAAAGTGATGGCTGCCGATCTCGGCGGCAAGATCAAGACTTGGGTCATCAATATCTCGGTACCCATCGCGGTCATCGGCTTCCAATGGGTGGGGGTGAGCGACTACTTCGCCTTCGTCGTCACCAACATAGGATACGCCGGTTGGGCTGCCGCCGTGGTGGTGAGTTGGGTGTCGGGCATACTGTACTTCGTCCGCAATAAGGACGTATTCGCTAAGGAGGAATAAACATGGTCACGGTAAGAGTGCTTGCCGAGCGCAAACAACCCTTCGGCGACGGTTTCGAGGTGGAAGTTTCCGCCGAGACGTTAGACCAAGCCTTGCAAAAAGCAGGTGCGATCGGCAAGTTGATCAGCGTGGACAACAAGCCCTTGGGGCGGGTGTTGCAGGACAAATTGCTCGCTTTGGGCTACAAAGTGTCCGCCGCCGAGTCCCTGACGGGGGGCAGTTTGGCAGCCGAGATCGTCAAGTACGACGGCGCGAGTCGGGTGTTTGACGAAAGCGTAGTCACCTACGGCAACGTCGCCAAAGCGGCTCTATTGGGAGTGGACCCCGCGCTGATCGCTCGCGAGGGCGTGGTCTCCGCCGAAGTCGCCAAGCAAATGGCGGACGGGGTAAAGAGGCTTTGTGGCTGCGATTTGGCACTCTCCACCACGGGGATCGCGGGTCCCAAAGGGGACGGCGTGTGCGACGAGGTGGGCTTGACGTACATAGGCGTGGCGACCTCTTGGGGGACCACTACCTATATGCACCTATTTGAAGGAGATCGCGACGACGTCAGGCGGCAAGCCGTGCTGTGGGCGCTGTACCACGGTGTGGAAAGTTTGGATAAGGAATTAGCGGCAAAAGCCGAAGATAATCAAGTAAAACACGGTGAATAACCGAAAGAGAGGACAATTATGGACGAAAAAGAAAAAGCGTTAGAACAGGCGATAGCCCAAATCGAAAAGACCTTTGGCAAAGGCGCCATCATGAAACTCGGCGACGACTACGTCGGTGACGTGGACGTGATCCCCACCGGCAGTCTCGCTTTGGACAATGCCTTAGGCATCGGCGGATTTCCGAGAGGTCGTATCTGCGAAGTGTACGGTCCCGAATCGAGCGGTAAGACCACCATTTGTTTGCACGCCATTGCCGAGGCGCAAAAGAGGGGCGGCATCGCCGCGTTCGTAGACGCCGAGCACGCCATCGACCCTTCGTATGCCCAAGCGTTGGGGGTCAAACTCAACGAACTGTACATCGTGCAACCCGACGACGGCGAGCAAGCCATCGACATCGTGGAAGCGTTGGTCAGATCGGGCTCGGTGGACATCATCGTGGTGGACTCGGTGGCGGCATTGACTCCCCGCGCCGAGATCGAAGGGGATATGACCACCAATCCCGTGGGTTTGCAAGCCCGTATGATGAGCAGGGCGCTGCGCAAGCTGACCGCCATCATCGACAAGACCAAGACCTGCCTTATCTTTATCAACCAACTGCGCGAAAAGGTGGGCGTCATGTTCGGCAATCCCGAGACCACGCCCGGCGGCAAGGCGCTCAAGTTTTTCTGCTCGGTCAGATTGGATATCCGCAAAAAGGATCCCATCAAAGACGGCACCAACGTCGTGGGCAACCGCACGGTGGTCAAGGTCATCAAAAACAAATTTGCGCCCCCGCTTAAGACTGCCGAATTCGACATCATCTACGGCAAAGGCGTGTCCAATGAGGGCAGCATCGTGGATACCTGTATCGAATTGGGCATTCTCAAAAAGAGCGGTAGCTGGATCAGCTACAACGACGAAAAACTCTGTCAAGGCCGCGACAAAGCCATCGCTTTGCTTAGGGAAAACGAGGAATTGCGCAACGAATTGATCGCCAAGATCCAAGAGATCTGGCACGCGCCCAAAGAGGAAGAAAACAAATAATCGTATTAAGGAGAGGATATGAAAATCACCAACGATATTCTGTACATAGGCGTCAACGACCACGATATCGACTTGTTTGAGGGGATGTACGAGGTGCCCAACGGCATGGCGTACAACTCCTACGTCATTATGGACGACAAGATCGCCGTGATGGATACGGTGGATCGCCACTTTACCCACCAATGGTTGGACAATCTGCAAAAGGCTTTGGGCGGGCGCAAACCCGACTATTTGGTCGTGCAACACATGGAGCCCGACCACTCCGCCAACATCGCCAACTTCCTCGACGTGTACGAGGGCGCTAAGGTGGTGGCGAGCAACAAAGCGTTTGGCATGATGCTCAACTTTTTCGGCAAGGACTTCGCCGACCGCCGTGTCGTTGTAGGCGAGGGGGATACCCTCTCTTTGGGTCACCACACCCTGCGCTTCGTCGCCGCTCCCATGGTGCATTGGCCCGAGGTGTTGATGACCTACGACGAGGATAGCCACACCTTCTTTGCGGCGGACGCGTTCGGCAAGTTTGGCGCGCTCGATCACGAGGAAGATTGGGCTTGCGAGGCTCGCCGTTACTACTTCGGCATCGTGGGCAAGTACGGTCAACAAGTGCAACTGTTGCTCAAAAAGGCGGCGGGGCTCGATATCGAGCGCATTTGTCCCTTGCACGGCCCCGTGTTGGATAGCAATTTGGGCTACTATCTCGACCTCTACAACACCTGGTCGTCCTACTCGGTGGAGACCGAGGGCGTCGCCATCTTCTATACCTCGGTGTACGGCAATACCAAAGCCGCCGTCGAACTGTTGGCGGATAGGCTCAAAGCCAAAGGCGCACCCCGCGTCGAGGTGTCCGATCTCGCTCGCTGCGATATGGCGGAAGCGGTCGAAGACGCTTTCCGTTACGGCAAGATCGTGTTGGCGACCACCACTTACAACGCCGAGATCTTCCCCTTTATGCACGACTTTATCCATCGTTTGACCGAGCGCAACTGGTCCAACAAGACGGTCGCTTTCGTAGAGAACGGCTCGTGGGCGCCCATGGCGACCCGCACCATGATGGGTTTGTTGGAAAAGAGCAAAAACCTCACCTTTACACATGCGGGCGTGCATATCAAGAGCGCCATGTCTGACGCCAACAAACAAGAGATCGAAGATCTCGCTTCCGAATTGTGCGCCGAATACCAAGCGAGAGCGGGCGAGTCGGTCAACAAAAACGACCCCAAAGCCCTCTTTAACATCGGCTACGGCTTGTACGTGGTGACCTCCAACGACGGCGTTAAGGACAACGGCTTGATCGTCAACACGGTCAGCCAAGTGACCAACACTCCCAACCGCGTGGCGGTGACCATCAACAAGCAAAACTACTCCCACCACGTGATCAAACAGACGGGGATCCTCAACGTCAACTGTCTGTCGGTGGACGCTCCTTTCTCGGTGTTCGAGGACTTCGGCTTCCGCTCGGGTCGCGCCGTGGACAAGTTTGCGGGCAAAGAGGTGTTGCGGTCGGACAACGGCTTGGTCTTTTTGGATCGCTATATCAACTCGTTTATGTCCCTCAAGGTAGAAAACTACATTGATCTGGGTACCCACGGGATGTTCATTTGCTCGGTGAGCGAGGCGAGGGTCATCAACAAGCAAGAGACCATGACCTACACCTATTATCAAAACAACGTCAAGCCCAAACCCCAAACCGAAGGCAAAAAAGGCTGGGTGTGCAAGGTGTGCGGCTATATCTACGAGGGGGAGACCCTGCCCGAGGATATCGTGTGTCCCTTGTGCAAGCATGGGGCTGCCGACTTTGAACCAATCAAATAGTCTTTGCGCATAATCGGCGAGATCAAGGGTATGCGCTTGCTCCATCGCGTCGTGTACAGTAGTACACTAGGCGCTCCATTCGCTCGTTTGCATACCCTCGCTCTCATCCGATTCTGCGCAAAGACGGGAAAATTAACTAAGCCCATTCCCATCCAATTCTTAGCGAATTGGACGTTTCCTGAATCCGATTTGGCGCAAAGACGGGGAAAAAAGCTAACCTCATTCCCATCCAATTCTTAGCGAATTGGACGTGCGTGTGTTTCCTGAATCTGATTCCGCGCAAAGACGGGGAAAATAGCAGCACCCCATTCCCATCCTATTCTCAGCGAATTGGACGTGCGTGTGCTTCCTGAATCCGATTTGGCGCTAAAGTTGGGGTAGCGTTGGATGAAGAAACGAAAAAGACTGCCAAAAATGTGTTTCGGCAGTCTTTTTTGCGTTGGTTCGCGAACGATTCGCCAAAATACGGCTTGGCTACTTCTCTTGGTTGAGCAATTTCACTTTGAGGTCGTAGAGTTTTTGGGAAAGGTCGACTTTGTAGATATGCGGTTTGGTGATACGGCGATATTGCTCCCACATCTTGTCGATGGACGCTTGGTAGTGCGCCTTGATTTGGGGGAGAGTGGGCAGATCGTACACCAATTCGCCTTTCTCGAAGATGGGCACCATCAATTCGCGCACGTGATAGTCCACCACCGTCTTTTGCTTCCAAGTCTCCACCGGATCAAAGATAGTGTAAGGCTCCCCGTCGGGGTTGGGCTCGTCGCGCAACATGATGAGGTCGGCGATGGCTTTGCCGGTCACGTTGTCGTAAAAGCGCACCACTTTTTTGAGCCCCGGATTGGTGATCTTTTCCATGGTGTTGGAGATCTTGAGTTTGGGTTGCAACACCCCTTGGTCGTCTTCGATCGCCGCCAGTTTGTACACGCCGCCCAAAGCGGGCATGGAGTACGAGGTGATCAATTTGGTGCCGATACCGTAACTGTCGATTTGAGCGCCTTGCGCGTTGAGAGATTGCAACACGTATTCGTCGATATCGCCCGAGGCGCAGATCTTGGCGTCGGTAAAGCCCGCTTCGTCAAGTATGCGGCGCGCTTCCTTGGTCAAATACGCCAAGTCGCCCGAGTCGATGCGGATACCCAATGGTTTGTGCCCTGCCGCTTTGAGTTCGTTAAACACCTTGATGGCGTTGGGCAACCCCGATTTGAGTACGTCGTAGGTGTCCACCAGTAGTAGGCAGCTGTCGGGGAACAGTTTGGCGTAAGCGCGGAAGGCGTCCAACTCGCTGGGGAAGGACATCACCCAACTGTGGGCGTGCGTACCCGATACGGGCACGTCGAACATCTTGCCCGCCAACACGTTGCTCGTACCGATGCAGCCCACGATCATCGCCGCTCTTGCGCCGTAAATCCCCGCGTCGGGACCTTGCGCGCGGCGAAGTCCAAACTCCATCACCCCCGCCGTCGTTTCTCCCACGATCTTGCTCGCCTTGGTGGCGATCAGGGTTTGGTGATTGATAAGGGTAAGCAGGGTAGTCTCCATCAACTGCGCCTCAAAGATGGGCGCTTTGACGGTCAGTAGCGGCTCGTAAGGGTAGACGATGCTCCCTTCGGGCATAGCGTAAATATCCCCCGAAAAGCGGAAGGATTTGAGTTTGTCCAAAAAAGACTCGTCAAAGAGGTTGAGCGAGCGCAAATAGGCGATATCCTCTTCCTCAAAACGGATGTTTTTGACGTAGTCGATCGCCTGTTCCAACCCCGCGACCACCGCGTAGGACAATTCGTCCGTCCCGCGGAAAAAGAGGTCGAACACGGCGGTACGATCCGCCATACCGTACTTGTGGTATCCGTAGATCATGGTCAATTCGTAAAGGTCTGTCAACAAAGATAGATTTCTCATATTTACCTCGCGTCATTAGTGTGCCTCTTGGGGCAAATCGTCCGGCTCGATGGGGTCGGGAGAGAGGTACTTGGGCGTACCCGTGGGGATAAAACCACGCCAAATGAGGAAGGCGACGATCGCCGATACGACCGAAGCCAAGGCGCAGCCCAATACCCCGATCTTAACGCTGCCCACCGACACGGCGTCCACGCGGATGGACTCCATCACGGCGCGGCAAGCGGTGTACCAAGCGATGTAGCAAAACACGCACAGCCAACGGCGTTTGCTCTTGCGTACCAATACCGCCATAAAGGCAAAGCCGATCAGGTTGAGCACCATTTCGTAAAAGAAGGTGGCTTGAAACCATTGTCCCCCCTCGGCGTCGATCTGCACCGCCCAAGGAAACCATTGTTGCTTGGGGTCGGTGATCAACTCGCCGTACAACTCTTGGTTGACGTAGTTGCCCCATCTGCCCAAGCCTTGTCCCAACAACACCGCCGAAGCCACCACGTCCAAGGTGTCCCCGATGGGCGTTTTGCGGCAGGATTTGGACGTGCGATAGCAGCAAAACGCGCCCAGCGCTCCGCCGGGGATGGCGCCCAAAATGCTGATACCGCCATCCCGCAAATTGATGGTGTTCCACACCGCGCTCCAACTGTCCCAAGGGAAAAAGTCGGAGGGATGGAACAAAACGTAGGCGATACGCGCAAAGATGATGCCAAAGGGCACGATCCACAAAAACAGAGTGAGGATGTCGTCCATATTCTGTTTGCGCCGCTTTAGCTCCAAGACGGCGAAAGCGGTGGCGGCAAGGATCGCCAAGGTGATGATGATACCGTACCAATAGATGGCGACCGATCCGATCTTGAATGCAACGGGATTAGCTAACATGTTGCCTCCTTACATTTGTACGCCCGTAAAGACGGCGCCGTCCGGGCGGATAGACACGTCGAAAACGTTGTCCTCTCCGTACACTTCGGCAAGGATACCCGCCGCCAAGCGTTTGTTTTGGTTGGGGTAGAGCAGCAATACCGTCCCCGCAAAGCCGCCTCCGTGTACTCTGGCGGCGCTTGCTCCCGTCTCGCGGGCGATCTCCAACGCCAAGGGAATAGGTTGCTTGTCGTCGCCGGGGACGTACAGATTTTGCAAATACACCAAGGAACTGTATCCCGAACTCGAGAGCGCGTCCCTAAGGGAAGCGACGTCCTTGGTAAGAAGCGCGCGTTTGGCTTGTTCCACCCGCTCGTTTTCCTCAAAAAAGTGTTTTGCTCTCAAAGCGGCGCGCCCGCTCAATCCCGCCAATTTGACCTTGACCGCCAGTCCTTGAGGGTCGCATTCCCTCAAATAGTTGCCGCCCAACAATTTGGCGACTTGTCCCATCTCGGAAGTGATGGCGGCGTAACAGTCGGTCAATTTGGAGTGATCGCCCCCCGTATTGAGGAGCACGACGCCGTCGTCCACCGTCCAATCCAATTTTTGCACCAAAGGCTGTTCGGGATCGGCAAAGTCGATATACGCCACCCCGCCCAAGGCGATCGCCGACTGGTCGAGCAAACCGCAGGGTTTGCCGAAATAGGTGCATTCGGCGTATTGCGAGGCTTTGGCTTTGGTGACGGGGTCGATCTTGCCCTCGTTGTACAGCACGTTGAGGATCTCGGCGATGCAGCACTCGAACGAGGCGGACGAAGATACGCCCGAACCCCTTGCTACCGTCGAGGTCATGGTGGCGACGAAGCCGCCGATAGTAAACCCGTGTTTGACGTAATAGTCGCACACTCCTTTGACCAACGCCAACGAGGTGCCGAACTCTTTGAGGTTTTTGTCCAACTTGTTGAGATAGACCTCGATCAAGGGGTACGCGCCCGACTTGACCACGATCTTGCCATCGTCGGTGGGGGTGACCGCCGCCAACGTGTCCAAATTGATGGACGCGCACAGCACTTTGCCGTGTTGGTGATCGGTGTGATTGCCCACCAACTCGATACGACCGGGGGAGGAAAAATAGCGATAGTGGGTGGCGCCGAATTGCTCGACGTGCTGCTCTCCCAACTCGACGTAGCGTTTAGCCGCCTTCTCGACGTCCACGTCCTTGCCGTACAGCCTTTGGGCGATAAGGGGGAAGTCGGGGTTTGATTCCAAAAAGTTTTTCAAATTATCACTTGCCATACACCGTTGTCCTTGTGTATAATATAGTCGTCCGAGGAATAATCGACATTCGTTTTCCTTAAGACGGTTATATTATATAACATCGTATAATAGAAATCAAATAAAAATCATTTTTGTTTTGAAAGCTTTGCCATGCAAAACAAAAAAGGAGTGTAATATGCAACCAGACGAAAATCAAATTGTCAACGCGCAAGTGTACGTGGAGCATCTTTTGGCGTACGCAGTCAAGGAATTGGCTCTCAACCGTTTGGAGATCCCCTTCCGCCGCAACGCTTTGTTGGAAACGTTGGCTTTGAACGCCCCGTCCACCCCCGTGGAGCATTGCGAGGAAGATTTGGACGATATCCTTCGCCCCTTGTTGGAGTACGCGCTCGCTTGCGGTTTGTGCGACGAGTTGAGCAAAGAACGCTTTGGGGTCAAATTGGTGGGTTTGGTCATGCCGACCCCCTCCGAGGTGTCCGATCGCTTCGACGCCATCTGCTTTAACGACGGCGTGAGAGCGGCTTGCGATTGGCTGTACGACCTCAGCCAAAAGAGCGGATATATCCCCGCCAAAGCCATCGCTCGCAATCCCAAATGGCGCTTTGAAGGCGCGCACGGGGAGATCTGCATCACCATCAACACCGCCAAACCCGAAAAGGATCCCAAAGAGGTCGCCGCCGCCAAAGCAGCGCCGCAGACGGGCTATCCCAAGTGTATGCTGTGCATCGAAAACATGGGTTATCCCGGCAGAGTCGGTTATCCCGCTCGTCAGACTTTGCGTTGCTTGCCCTTGCCTTTGTCCAATGGGGAATTGTGGTATATGCAATACTCGCCGTATAGCTACTTTGCGCACCACTGCATCTTTTTCAACGCGGTGCATCAACCCATGGCGCTTAGCGAAAACAGCTATCGTCGCATCCTCGATATGCTCAAAGTGTTCCCCTACTACTTTATCGGGAGCAACGCCCCCCTGCCCATCGTGGGCGGCTCGATCTTGAGCCACGACCACTATCAAGGCGGCGGCAAGGTACATCCCATGTTCGCGAGATATTTGTCCCGTCGCTACACCAACCCCGCTTTTCCCAAAGTCAAGATCGGTTTGGTGGATTGGTACAACTCGGTCATTCGTCTCCGCAGCCGCGACAAAGAGGCGTTGGTCAAGGCGGTGGCGTACGTCAACAGTCTGTGGTCTACCTACAACGACGCCAAAGTGGGCATTTTGGCGCACACCGGGGACACTCCGCACAACTGTATCACTCCCATCTTCCGCATCGAGCGCGGGGAGTTTTACGCCGAGTTGATCTTGCGCAACAACCGCACGGACGAAAAGCACCCCTACGGCATCTTCCATCCCACCGAGGATATGCACCATATCAAAAAGGAAGCCATCGGCATCATCGAGGTGTTGGGCACCTTTATCCTGCCCGGCAGACTTGCCTCCGAATTGGACGGGGTAGCCGATATCCTTTGCGGAGCAAAGACCTTTGACGAAAAGGCGCTCAAAGATCCCGCCAATCCCCTGTCCAAGCACGCCGCCATGATCGTGGAATTGCTCAAAGCCAACGGCATCGTGGAGAGCAAAGAAAAGGCGGAGGAATTGGTCCGTCTATACGTCAACCGGGTGGGCGAAAAGATACTCGACTGCACCGCCGTGTTCAAAAACGACGAGGCGGGGCAAGAGGCGTTCGATCGCTTTATGAAGTCTTGGGGCTGCGTGGACTTTGTGTACAAAGACGCCGAGGACGAAGAGGGCGCCGCGCCTTCGTCGTCCGAAGTTAAGGAAGAGGAAGCGCCGAGAGAGGAGCCCGTCAAGCGCAAGAGGGGCAGACCTCGCAAAAATCCCATCGTTTTATAATGTGTTTTAGAAAAAACGCTCGTCCGACCAAAAGGCGAGCGTTTTTTGTCCTTTTGGCTAACTCTATCATCCCTTTGTCTATTGAAGTGCGCTAAGCATAGTGATATAATAAGGTATCAACCGTAAAGGAGTCAGACATGAAAAAGTTGATTTTGATATGTATATCCGTATGCTTGGTACTGGCGATCACGCTGTCGTTGGTCGCTTGCGAGTGGCCTTGGGACAAACTCAAAAAGGACAAGGAAGACTCAAAACCAAAGGTGACGACGTTGTCAGACGCCGCGGCTTATGCCGAAGCGATAGCGGAGGTCAAGTCGGGTTCGGTCACCATGAGCGGAAGGCTCTCGGGCAACGCGATGGATATGGGCGGCGCCATTACCGTTAAGCGGTTGCCCTCCGGCAATTCCCACGCCCTTTTCGTTACGGAAAAGGAGACGCAGGATCTGTACTGCGAGTTTGTCGCCAAAAACGTTTGGCGCAAGTATCAGGCCACAGACGGGGAATGGTTTTATTCCGAAGAAGCATATTCGGACGTGGATGCGTTGCTCGAGATCTTCGTGTGGCCGGTGTTTGACGTGGCGTCGTTTGCCGATTACACCTACCAAGAGAGTAGCAAATCCTATACCGCCTCGGTCAGCGATACCGCCTACGGTCATACGACCGAGTATGCGGTCAGCCTCAAGTTCGAGGACGGGCATTTGGTGTATCAAAACCTGCGTATGGATTACGACGACGACACCTATTCCGCTTGCGAGATCACCTATAGCGACCACGGCAAGACGACCGTCACTCTCCCGTCCGCTTCGCCCGATCCTTTTATCACCGAGAGCCGGTTTGGGGATATAGAGAACGGTTTGCGCAGCGGTAACTTGACTTACCACGTAGAGATCGAGACGGACGGCACTAAGTCCAACGTCGTGATCAAGCAAAAACCCAACGAGTGGAGCAGCGTGGCGGTAGGCGAAGAGTTTCCCACCTATTACGACGCTCGGGGCTATCGGCTCAAAGTGTATACTTACGACCCCCTCGCTCACGCGTATAACGTGACCGAAGAGGAACAGTCGCAAAACGGCGCGCTCAGCGGGCTGGATCTGTTCGTATTCGACGTGTATAGCGCTTTGGATTACGGCGATTTGACTTACGACAAGGCGAGCAAATCGTATACCGCTAACGTCAAAGTCAAAATAGGTGAATCCAACGAGATCACCTACGACGTGACGCTTAGGTTTGAAAACGGCAAGGTGGTCGAACAAAAGGTCAGGCGGGAGCTTGACGGCGAATTGTCTTACGATCTGGTCGCCACGTTAGACAACTACGGCACCACCGAGATCGAGTATCCCGCGGTCGACTAAAACTATCGACAAACTTTCCCCGCGTTAGCCAACGCGGGGATTTTTTATGGTAGTAAACGTCAAACAAAAATAGGCGCGTGACCCGCGCCGCGCTACGAGTCTTGCGATAGTTTTTTGATCAACTCGTCCAAATGGATGGGCAAATCTTTTCCGCCCATCGTGCGTTGCCGTTCTTTGACGTAATCTTCGTAGACGGGGTCTTTGCCCAACACCAACTCGCGGGTGAGGACGTCGGATAGCGTTTTGCGGTATTCCTCTTTGGCGTTATCCAACTGACGGACAAGGTCGGGATCGTCAAGTTTCAATCGCTCGGTGGCAAGCGACGTCCATTTGGTCTTAAACGTGTCCAGTCGATCGAGTTCGGCTCTTGTATAGTCTTCGACCGTTTGTTTGCGCTCTTCGGCAAGGGTAGTCACGTCAAGCAAGGTCTTGGCGATCTTGGCTTCCTTGGCTTTGGCTTGATCCCCTTCTTTGAGGGCGGCGGAGAGTTGACTTTCCAAGGTCAATATGCGATTGCGCATGGTATCGAGCGCTTCCTGGTACTCGGTCTTTTTTTGTTGGACGTAAGCGTCGACTTGCTTGCGGTTATAGCCGCGGGTTTGAGGTGCAAACTTGGGTGTGGGCATGGCGTATCTCCTGTTGTCAAGTGATCGTAAATCAAATTGATTGTACCAAAAATCGGACGACTAATTTTGGGTTTTCGGACAAAAAGTTGGCGAAAATCGACGAAAAAGACTTGACAATTTTTCTCAAAAGGTGTACAATTAAAGGGACATTCCGACCTTGCGTCTTTATCTGTTTTTGGGTATACTGTACTCATCAAAGGAAGCCTACTATGGGGCGGAAGGAGAGAGAAATGATCGGATTGATTATCGCGTTGTCGGTGTATAGCGGAGTGGTAAGTTTGGGCGTGGTCGCGGCTGCCGTAACGACGGCGGCTAAGCGCCGTTATCGCGCTCGCCATCGCTTTTTGGAGGATTGATGAGGAAGGAAAACCAAAAGATCAAATTGCTCAAAATATGGGAGATACTTCGCACCGAGAGCGACGAGGATCATACCGTTTCCACCAACGAACTGTTGGCGAGATTGGCCGACGACGGCATCGACGCCGAGCGCAAGGCGATCTACGACGACATCAAGACGCTCGTCGAGTGGGGGTATCCCGTGGAGTGCAAGCGCACCCGCGTCAACGAGTATTTCGTCCGCGATACCGGCTTTTCGACTGCGGAACTGAGGGTATTGATGGATAGCGTGCAAGCCGCCAACTTCGTATCCGTGCAAAACGCCAAAGTGCTGACCTACAAGATAGCGGCGCTGGCGGGCAACAACAAAGGAGAACTGTTGGCGGTCAATACCGAGGCGGTCGAGGGCAAGCGCAAGACGGACACCGCTTGGGAGAGCATTTCTTCGGTCGCCCGCGCCATCGAACACCGTCGCAAAATATCTTTTAGATATTTCGATTACGACATCAACAAGTCCAAAGTGTACCGCACCCGTTGGGGTGGCGGGGACTTGTACGTCATCAATCCCCGCATCTTGGTGTGCAGGGAAGACAATTATTATTTGATCGGACACTTCGACGGCAATCGCAAGTACGTCAACTTTCGCTTGGACCGCATGGACGAGGTCAAGGTGCTATCCGATCGTCGCGACACCCCCGATTGGGTCAAAGAATACCCCGCCAGCCGTTTCCGCAAGGAGACGTTCGGCATGTTTTCGGGCAAAAAAGTGCGGGTCAATTTGGTGTGTACGGAGACCCCGCGCGTCATCGACGTCATATTGGATAAGTTCGGCTTCGACACCGCCCTCAAGAGTTTGGGGGACGGTCGTTTTTACGTTTCGGTCACCGTGCAGTTGTCCCCCGTATTTTATGCTTGGTTGATGTCGGTGGCGGATATCGTCACGCTTGCCGACCCCGACGAAGCCAAGGCGGGTTACCGCAAGTGGTTGGAGATGGCTTTGTCCAAGATCGACCAAAGCAAAGCCGAATCGTGAACAAAATGCCGTTTGACAAACGGATAGAGTAGATGATATAATCGCCAAGACTGCAAGTTTTTGCGGTCTCGGCACAAGGAGACGTTATGGAACAAGAATACGGTAGCAACAGTATTGATATTCTCAAGGGGTTGGAAGCGGTGCGCAAACGCCCCGGTATGTATATCGGCGGCACGGGCGTCAAAGGTCTTCACCACATCTTGTGGGAGATCATCGACAACTCGGTGGACGAGGTCGCCAACGGGTTTGGCGACACCATCACGGTCACCCTCAACGCCGACGGCTCGGCGACGGTAGAGGACAACGGCCGCGGTATCCCCGTGGAATTGCATCCCGAGATGGGAGTGTCCTGCGTGGAAGTGGTCTTTACCGAATTGCACGCGGGCGGCAAGTTCAACAACAACAGCTACCAATTTTCGGGCGGTCTGCACGGCGTGGGCGCTTCGGTCGTCAACGCTTTGTCGACTTGGCTGGAAGTCACCGTCTTTAAGGACGGTTGGGAGTATCGCCAACGCTTCCACTCTTACGAGGACGAAAACGGGGAGATCCACTCGGGCGTACCCGTCGCACCCCTCAAAAAGGTGGGCAAGACCACGCGCAAAGGCACGGTGGTGCGTTTTCTTCCCGATCCCCGCGTTTTTGAGAGCACGACTTTCGTGACCGACACCATCGCCAAGCACATGCAGGACGACGCCTTTATGAACAAGGGCGCGCACTTCGTGTTGGTGGACAAGCGCAAAGTGGACGACGACATGAACCCCTACAAGGTGGAGTACTGCTACGAGGGCGGTATCGTCGATTTGGTCAAGTATATCAACGAATCCAAATCCAAACTGTTTAAGGACGTCATCTACATCGAGGATCATACCCGCGACGACTGCCAACTGGAAGTCGCGATCCAATACACCGACGACTATTCGGAGACCATCGCCTCTTACGTCAATAATATCCCCACCACGGACGGCGGCACCCACGAGACCGGCTTTAAGTCGGCGTTGACCAGAGTGCTCAACGACTACGCCCGCTCCCGCAATATTCTCAAGGATAAAGACGCCAATTTCCAAGGCGAAGACTTCCGCGAGGGTATCTGCTGCGTGCTGTCGCTCAAGATGAAGCAAGTGCAATTCGAGGGGCAGACCAAAGGCAAGTTGGGATCCACCGACGCCCGTATCTACGTGGAAGGGATCGTGGTGGATCAACTGTCCGCCTTCCTCGCCGACAAGCGCAACTGGGCGGTGGGCGACGCCATCATCGACAAAGCGATGACCGCTCAAAAAGCGAGAGTCGCCAGCAAAAAAGCCAAAGAGATCGCCCGCCAAAAGAGCAACGCCGCCTCCAGCAATTTGATCGGCAAACTCGCTCCCGCCACCGGGCGCAAACCCGAACTCAACGAGGTGTTTATCGTGGAGGGCGATTCGGCAGGCGGTACCGCCAAACAATGCCGCAACCGTGCCACCCAAGCCATCTTGCCTTTGCGCGGCAAAATCATCAACGCCGAGAAAAAGCGCATCGATCAACTGTTGGACAACGACGAGATCTGCATGATGATCGCCGCCTTCGGCGCGGGCTTTGGCGACGAGTTCAACGTGGACAACCTCAAATATCACAAAGTCATCATCTTGGCCGACGCCGACCAAGACGGCGGACACATCCGGTGTCTGTTGATCACCTTCTTCTATCGCTATATGCGGGAGTTGATCACCGCCGGTCACGTCTATTGCGGTATGCCGCCTTTGTATCGGCTCAGCAAAAAGGACCAAGTCAAATACGTCTATTCGGACAGAGAATTGGACGCCGCCATCAAGGAGATGGGCAGAGGGTACAGTTTGCAGCGTTACAAAGGTTTGGGCGAGATGAGCAAAGAGCAGTTGTGGGAGACCACGATGGACCCCGAGCGCCGCAGCTTGATGAAAGTGACCTTGGAAGACGGCGCGATGGCGGAAAAGATGATCAGCACCTTAATGGGTGAAAATATCGAAGCGCGCAAAGAGTACATCAGTACCCACGCCGACTTCAACAAAGTGGACGATTTCCAAAAGAAGGAGTAGTAGACTATGAGCGAACAACTGGAAATGAGCGAAGTCACTCGCGTATTTGAAAAGCCTATCGAGGAGATCATGCACGAAAGCATGATGCCCTTTGCCGAGTACGTTATCTTGGATCGTGCGCTCCCTCGCGTCGAAGACGGATTGAAGCCCGTGCAACGCCGTATTCTTTACAGCATGAACGAGTTGGGCATCACCCCCGACAAACCCTACAAAAAGTGCGCGCGTATCGTCGGTGAGTGCCTCGGTAAATACCACCCCCACGGCGACACCTCGGTCTACGACGCTTTGGTGAGAATGGCGCAAGACTTCAACATGAGCAGCGTGTTGGTCGAAGGGCAGGGCAACTTCGGCTCGGTCGACGGAGACGGCGCCGCCGCCATGCGTTACACCGAGGCGAGATTGAGCCCCTTGGCGCTCGAATTGTTGCGTGATCTCGACAAGGAGACGGTGGACTTTACCGCCAACTTCGACGACACCCTCAAAGAGCCCGCCATGTTGCCGGGTCGTTTCCCCAACCTGCTCGTCAACGGCGCCAACGGCATCGCCGTCGGTCTTGCCACCAACATCCCCACCCACAACTTAAGCGAAGTCATCGACGGCACCATCGCCTATATCAACAACGCCAAAGATCACAAAAAGACCCCCTTGTCCGAATTGATGAAGTACATCAAAGGACCCGATTTCCCCACCGGGGGCGAGATCGTGTGCGACAATATGGAGGAGATCTACCGTACGGGTAAAGGCAAGTTGCTCATTCGCTCGGTCTTCCACGTGGAAAAGGAAGGGGAGAGGCGCAATATCGTGTTTACCGAGTTCCCCTATCAAACCAACAAGCAAGCCGTCTTGCGCAAGATCAGCGAGTACAAAGAGAGCAAAAAGGCGGGCTACGACATGATCCAAGATATCATCGACGAGTCCGACCGCGAAGGTACCCGCGCCGTGATCAAGTTAAAGAGGGACGCCAACGTCAAAGAGATCGTGTCTATGCTGTTCAAGCAGACCGATCTGTGCAAGTCCTTCGGCGTCAATATGGTGGCAATCGCGGGCGGCAAACCCAAACTGTTGGGGTTGGAGGAGATCATTCGCTACTACGTAGAGTATCAACGCGGGGTCATCAAAAAGAGAAGCACCTTCGAACTCAACCAAGCCAAGGAGAGCGAGGAGATCTACTCGGGCCTTTTAGTCGCCATCAACAATATCGACGAAGTGGTGCGCATCATCCGCAAAGCGTCCTCGACCGCCGAGGCGCGCAGCACCTTGAGAGTGCGCTTTGCCTTGACCGAAAAGCAAGCCAACGCCATCCTCGATATGCGTTTGCGCCGCTTGTGCGCTTTGGAAGTGCAGGAGATCGTGGACAAATTGGCGGAATTGCGCAAGCAGATCGCCGAACTGACCGCCATCGTGGGCAGCGAAAAACGCCAGCTCGAGGTGGTCGCCGACGAATTGGCGGGCATCAAACGCAAGTACAAGACCCCCCGCCGCACCCGTATCGGGGCAAGCGCCGAGATCAAGATCACCGAGCAGCTCGATCCCGAAAAGGTGATCGTCAACGGCAACGTGGTGTTGCATGACAACGGCACCCTCAAGTTTATCTCGGCTCGCTCGTTTGCCACTTGCAGCAAAGAGTTGACCGAAGCGGACGGATTGGTCAGCCAAATCGAGACTTGCACCAACGACCAAACCATGTTTGTTTTCAGCGACTTGGGCAACTTCGCCAGGCTTACCGTGCGCGATCTCAAAGAGCGCAAACTCAAAGAAAAGGGCTTTGCGCTGTCCAAATTGTTCCCCAAAGCGGGAGAGGACAAGCCCATTTCCTTCGTCATCGCCGACGAAAAGGATATCGACAAGATCCAACTCGTCGCCGCGACCACCGACGGTATGGTCCGCGTGACCAACCTCTCGGAGTACGTGACTCGCGACGACTGGGGCGCGGCGATCAAACTCAAATCGGACAAAGAGAGGGTGGTAATGACCGCGGTCTACGATCCCGACGCCGATATTATGTTGGCGACCCAAAAGGGCAACGTGCTTAGAGTCGCCTCGAGCGGCTTTATCGCCAAAGGTCGCTTGACCATGGGCGCGGGCGCCATCAAACTGGACGAGGACGACCAAGTGATCAACGCGTTCCTCGTCAAAGAGGATCCCACCTTGCTTTGCGTCGCCAAGTCGGGTCGCGCCAAGATCATCTTCGCGCACGAATTGACTACGTCCGAAAAGATGCGCAAGGGCACTTCGGTCATGACCGACCTACTTTGCTTTGCGCCCGTTGCCAAAGGAGAGACCATCGCCGCCTTCGTGGGCGAGGATATGCTGACCGTCCGCATGGAAGACGTGATGCTGTCGGATATCTACGACCGTGGCGATCCCTTAGTGCGCAAGTTGGGCGCCAAGATCACCAAAGTAGTGGTCCACCGCATCGGGGTATAAGTCTTAGGCAGAAAAGTAGCGTTCAAAAAGGGCGTCGCAATAGGCTGAAGTGAACCCCATTTAGGACACTCAATAAAAAAGGCCCTACGAATACTTCCTATGGTACAATTGCCATAGGAGGTATTTTTATA
>CADBTQ010000039.1 GCA_902797685.1 uncultured Eubacteriales bacterium
AAAAAAAAACGAAATGCATTGGCATTAGGTTGCATATTCTGGCAAGTACGCCCACCGCGTGGTGTAGGGAAGGCTACGAGCAGAGCGAGGAGCTCATCCCTAACTCTGCGCCAATCCGAACCCTATTTGAACCCAAATAGGGCTCGGACTTTTTTTATGCAACAATAGCCACTTTCAACACGTTGTTGTAGTACGGCACACTGGAAGCTCTTGGGCACATATAAAAAGCAGTCCTGATCGTCATCAGAACCGCAAAGGAGTTTGAAACTCGTCCAAGTACCACCTGCGTTTTTGCTCGCGATTTGGCGTTGTTTGGGGGAGTAACAACTGTTTCAGCGTGTGTTCATTAACAGTGTGCACCGAAAATTGATTTTGTTACCGACTGTTTGCTTCTCCTCTATTTTTGCTTTTTGATAATTTTTCCAGAGAAAAGAGACTCGAATTCTTCGATTGTGCCTTCTTTAATTAAGTCCTTTTGACATATAAACGTTCGACTTTTGTGAGGATAGTTAAAGGTGATAAAATACCAATTACCATAATCTAATACGCATTTAACATTTTCCATACTACGATAGTCTTCCCAATCATCCCCAACGCTTTCTAGTTCTTCTTCACCGATAATAACTTTAGTCGGGAACTGCTTAGGCCAATCCTTTTTTGGCGCAGGGAAAAATGATAACGGCACAATGAACAAAATTACGGCGACGGCAACCCAAAAATATGGCCAAACTAAGATTGCTAAAATAACAGCCGGAATACATAATAAAAGGCCCATGATTCCAAAGACCACTATTGATAGCTTTGTTTCTTCTTTTAGCATTTTCTTTTTGCACTCTGTAGAAAGATCTCCTTGAAATGTAATCATACAATCCTCCTTTTACTTGGATTTGTGCGTTGATATTCATTAGCGCAAAAAAACGCGCAAAGCCTAAAATCATTATATTATGAGTCCATTTAATTGTCAATATGACTATTGACACTCCGCACCCTCTTATTTTACAATGGGATGAGGAGAAAACTATGATATGATCGCCATTCGTCCGCATCACGCTTTGTGCGCGCAGTTTTATGAGGGTAAGGGGTATGACCAACGCTTTGTCGAGCACATGAGCGATACTTTGCTATCCTTTGCCGAGCAAGACCCCCTTGTGACCTTGACTTCGGCGTGCGATCACCTTTGCGCCGCTTGCCCTCACAACGAGGGGGACGTGTGCGTCACCGGCGGCAAGGTGCGTGCTATCGACGAGCGCACGATCGCGGCGTTGGGTCTCTCTTTCGGCGACTCGTTGCATTGGTCCGAGTTGATCGAGCGGGCAAGGTCGTCCATCGTCGAGCGGGGATCGCTCCCTTCGGTATGTCGCGATTGCGAGTGGATCGGGATCTGCGAGCAAAGTAGTCGCGCCTCTTCCGCGCCCCTTTTGCTGGTCAAGTTTGGAGCGAAGGACAAGCCGCTTTATGACCGATTGGTCTTTGACCAACGGGTGATGAACGCCAACTACGGCAGGGTTTTTACCGAGCGGGAAGCGGAAGAACTGTTTGCCTTTGCATTGACGCAAAACGCCGAGCAAACCCTCTTTGGCTTTTATAAGGTATACGCCTTGAGGGACGGCGTACCCGTCTATATCGGCTTGGGGGCGATCCTTCCCGACGAGGACGACTCCGCCGAATTGGAATATATGCTGTTGCCCGCCTACTGGCACCAAGGCTACGGCGCCAAGTTGGCGGCGAAGTTGGTCGAATCGGCGTCATCCTCGCCGAGCATCAAGCGCCTTGTCGCCATCACCGACCCCGCCAACGTCTATTCCCGCCGCATCTTGACGAGCCTCGGTTTCTCTATGTCAAAGCAGGGGGTCAACGCGGAAGGGGAGCGGATAGAGACCTATCAAAAAACGATCGAGGAGCGCGTATGAAAAAAGTTAAGATCACCGTGATGCGGCAAACGTGTTATACCGATTTGATGGAGCGATACGAAAACCCCATTTTGCACGCTTGCGATATGAAAGTGGGGCAGACCTTCGTGGCTAACGGGTGGGTCAAGCCCGACGGGCTTTGCGACAGTGCGTGGGAGACGATGTCCCCCTTTGTGATGGCGCTCTCCCACGGCGCGAAGGACTTCTACGACGGATGGATGAAAGACCCCCGATCCGCTATGCTGTCCTGCAACGACGGCTTTCGCCCCGTCAGCTTTTTGTTGGAGACCTTGGACGAAGACGCGGATTGACGTGCCCTTAGGGATATATTGCCTGCGGCAATGTGATGTGGGACTAGACCCATACGCGATATAGTTTGCGCCGATCAATACGTTTGACTGAGGTCAAGCGCTGTAAAAAAGTGTTCCCTCGACACCTTCGAAGGAACACTTTTCGTTTGTCTCTTCAACGGAGCGGCTTGTCAAGTGCGGACGTTCCGCGCCACGAAAGCGGTTTGCTCAGTTGGGGTTTTTGGTCGCGTAGAAGGTCTTGGTCAGCACGCCCACCGATTTGCCTGCCACCGTCTCCGCCAATTTTTTGAGTTCGTCCGAAAAATCGTCGTCCGTGTACACAAAATCTTTGACGTCTTTGGGGAAGGTGATGGTGCCGAACAGGTAGGTCAGGCGTTGCAATACCCCCTCTTTGTACACGTCGTTGCCGCTTGCGTCGATCACCGTAAACACGAGCAACCCGTTGTTGAGTTGGTATCTTGCGGACGGGGTGGTTTGGTAGGTGATCTTGCCGTCTTTGTCGGTCACGACTTTGCCGTCCTTGTCGGTGGCGTTGGCGTACACTTTGCCGTCCCTAAACAGGTAGGTCTTGTTGCTGTCGCTCGCCGATTCGTAGTATCCTTCTACCGAGGTGTAGTTGCGTTGTCCTTCCTCGGCGTCCACCTTGCGGATCAGATCGATATTGGCGGAAGCAAACAGATAGTTGCCGTAACTGAATATTTGGGTCTCGGCGACGATCACGTTTGACAGCGCCGCCAAGGTCTCGGGGGTCAGTTTGTCGTCGGCCGTGCCGATGATCTCTTGCTTGGCTTGCAAGGCTTGCATGTACACGTCCGTTTTGCAAGAGAGGGTATAGCCGGTAGCGGAGGGTTTGACTTCCCCTCGGATCTCCACGTCCCCGGGGTAACGCATGGCGTACCCCTTGGCGTTTTTGGTAAAGGATAAGGTCACGCCGAGATCCCAAAACGCCCCTTGGTTGATGTCGTAGGCGTAGAGGGTATAGACGTCCTTGGTGTTGAGTTTGGCACAACCCGCCAAGCACGCAAGGGATATAGTCAGTAAGCAAATCAAAGCGATAATGCGTTTCATAGTTGTCTCCTGTCTTTCACTATACCGCATTTGTCCGTATCTTGTCAACCCGAGAGGATATCTCGCCCCGACCTTGTCACCCTGAGCGCGCCGAGGAGCCACCTCTCTTCCATGGTCATTCTGAGCGAAACAACGTAGGTGTGAAGTCGAAGAATCTCACGGATCGCACAGCTTTGGATAGAGGCACAAGTACGCCGCTCCCGGCGTTATTCCGAGGAGGCAAAGCGACAGTGCAAGCGAATCTAAACTATATCCGTCACCACAATGGAGCGGGGGAGCGCCCGCGAGAATTCATGGGTGACGCCCCAATTCATGACCAAGGATCAATTCATGGCGCAGAGCGCCGCTTCATGTGCCCTGCGTGCAAAGGATCCCTTTGCCGCAAGTGGCTCCGCTTTGTTGCTTGTGCCACTAATCGGTTGCAAAGGCAACAAATTGAGAAATATTTTTTATTTAGTCCTCTTAACGAATCTTTGCGTTTGCACGAGAAAACAAACGTCCTTCCCCAAAAGTTCCGCGACCAAAACAAAAAAGTGGTTGCTAATTTTTCTTTTATATATTATAATATACAAAACTTTTGGAACTTGCGCGCAGGACGCGCAAAAAAGGAGGTTCCTATGAGCAATACCAAACAAAAAGTTGCTATCACGGTCGTTGCAGTCGTGTTGGTACTTGCTGTGGTTACGGTCGCGGCGTTGGCGATTGCGGGCGTATTCGGCAAAAAAGCGGTTTCCGATCCGTTTGCCACTGCCGAAGGCGTCGCGGTCGATCAGCAAGTGATCCGCAACTTCGACGAGGGAAGTTCGCTCTATCTCAGCAGCAACTTCACAGGCAACCCCGCCGACGTCGTGGTCATTCGCGACTCGGACGGCAATGCGGTGCCCGTTAAGGCCCTTGCCGATCACGGCGTACGTCCCGCTGCCGGCTGGCAACCCGGTATGTCCTATGCGGTCAGCATCTCGGACAACCGCTATTCGTTTGCGGGTGGGGAAGCGGACGGACTCAGCCAATTCGTCTGTACCGTTGCCAAGGCGCAAGCCCAAGAGATCAACGTCAAAGAGGGTTTGATCTACCTCTCGGACGGCGAATATCAACTGGACGGCAACACCCTGACCGTATACGCCGACCCCGGTTTCAACCCCGTGTTCGTCATCGACAACGGGCTTGACAGCCGTTCGCTCAAGTTGGGCAACGAAAAATACGTTGCTCGCCAAGGCGACGCTTACGTTATGACCGTGGTGGACGCGGCGGTCGAAGACGTGTACGCAGGTATCGACTTCACCCAAAGCTACGACTTGTCCAACGCCGAGTTTGCGTTTGACGAGCAAGCCACTTTGGCGTCTGTCGTCTCCAGCGACTTCTATCTCGCCGCTATCGAAAATCTGTACGGCAGCGAGATGCTCGGCAAGATCGACAAACTCTCCAACGAGTGGGTCACCACCAGCGTGGATTTCGTCAAAAACGACGGTCTCAAAGACTTCAACGTGGATATCACCGTGGAGTTTAGAGGTATCATCAAAAAGGGTGGCGTGCGTGACAAAAACAGCGTCATCACCGTCAAGATCACCAACAACGTGCTCCCCAAAGTGGACGTCAACCTCCAAGCCGAGGACGGCAAAAAGGCGTTTGACTTAGCCGTTGACTTGGACGTGCACACCGCCGCTTCCATCGTGGCGAAGTACGACACCACTTCCAATCCCGGCGACAAGGACAGCTTGCAAGCTGCCGCTCAAAAATTGGCGGAGATCGCGGGTCAATGGACCAAAAACGACAAGCCCGGTCTCAACAAGGGTTACATCTTCGGTCATTGGCAATTCCCCATCGGTACCTTGCCGATCTGCATCGATTACCAAATGGGTATCCAAGTCAAAGCCGAGTTCTCGGGCAAAGTGGGCGTCACCGCCACCAACGATTTCTCTTTGACCTTCGGCGCCGTGTACGTGGACGGCAACCTGCAACCCTTCCACAATGTGGAAGACACCTTCAAGATGGGCACCCTCTCCATGTTGGGTACCGCCGGCTTGAAAGCGGGTTTGGACAACTTGATCGGTATCAGCGCCTATGGCGTCATCACCGTTGACTTGGAAGTCGTGGTCGGTCCTTACGTCGACCTCGCCGGCAAGTTGGACGTCGATCTTGACGCTTTGATCCATGGCAACGCCGACGTGGTGCCCGCCTACTATTTGGAGAGCGGCGCTTACATCGACCTCTATATCAAGGGTCAAGTGTTCAAGTGGACCATCGCCGAGAAGGAATTGTTGAGCAAGAAGTTCCCCTTGTTCACCTTGGGCAACAAATACATTCCCACCGATTGCGACGTGGACGGCAACGCCCTCGAGCATCCCTTCCAAGACGAGACCTTGTATCTCAACGGCAGCTACCTCTACCTCACCGGGTACGAAGTGTTGGCTTGGGATATTCAAGACATCTCCGCCGCTCCCACCGTGGTGACTTTGGGTTACGATCAATTCAACTATGCGATCGCCGACTCTTCCCTCCTCACGTTGGACGGCAACAAACTCAAGGTCGCTCCCAACTCGCCCGCCGAGTTTAAGACCACCGTCACCGTCACCAGCAAGGCAAACAAGAACTTGTCCAAGGTGTTGACTATTGTCAAAAATCCCGAATTGCCCACCGTGGCTGAGGGACAAGAGACCCAACTCTTCGACAAAAATCCCGCCATGCAAGCCGACGTGTCCTATCCCGTGGTGCTCAACGGCAGCGCTTTCCAACGCGCCTACATCGACGGTGTGGCGGTGGGCAACGTGATCCTCAACGACAAAGACGGCTTGGTGATCGAGCGTTCGGCTATGTCGGGTCTGTCTTACGGCAACCACCGCGTGTTGGTGGAATCCAACAAGGGCTACTTGGCACTCAACCTCCGCGTGATCAACTCGGCGGCTTTGCCCCAAGCGTTGACCGCTAATTTCGACAAGGCGAGCGCGCAAAGCGTCAGCCTCAACGTGGATCTGCAAGGCAACGCCATCCTCTCCTTCGCGGACGGCAACTACACTTACAGAGCGTCCACCAACACCTTGACCATCCCCGCCGAGTTCTTGATGGGCAAAGACGTGGGTCTCAACAGCTTCAAACTCGTCTTGGACGGCGACAAAGAGATCGAAGTGTTGATCAACGTGTCCGACAATCGTCAGGCGCGCCTGGGCACCAATGTATACGAATATATCAAAAACGGCTCCGACCTCAATTTGGACGTCGAGTTGTACGGCAACGAAGTGTCCGGTCTGTTGTTCGACGGTGTGGCTCTTCCCGCCGGCACCTCCATCTCCAAAGACGTGTTGGCTGCCAAAGCCGCCGGCACCTACCAAGGCAAATTGACCGCCGGCAAAGCGAGCTTTGACTTCGCCGTGACCATCGCCGACAACGACGTGATGGTCGTGCCCGTCAAGTACGCTTCGTACGACAAGGCTTCGGGTAGCGACTTGCACCTCGCCGTGCTCGCTCCTCAAGGCAAGAGCGTGTCCCTGTCCGGTTGCGATCAAGCGAGCTTCGCTTCCGACGTGTTGACCATTCCCGCTTCCTTCCTGGCTAACTTGCCCGTGGGCGAGTGGAAGGGCGAATTGAGCGGCAACGGCATCGCCAACAAAGCGACCATCACCATCTTGGTGTCCAACTCGGGCAAACCCGCTTTGACTTCCTCCGCTTCCCTCAACGTGGAAGACAAGGATTGTCAATTCACCTTCAACTGGGAAGGCGTCAAGGTCGAAGACGTGCAAGTGGAAGGCTTGAATGCCGACCAATACGTCCTCTCGGGCAAGACCCTCACCGTCAAGGTGTCCACCTTGGCTTACGGCAACAACCCCATCACCGTCTTTACTCCCGTCAACTCCATCGCCCTCAACGTCACTCGTAGAGGCAACGCCGTGTTGACCAAAGACAGCGTGGCTCTCAACAAGACCAATCCCCAAGAGGTCACCTTCGAAGTGGCGCTGGCGCACGAGTCCTTCGTGGAAGTCAAGTTGTTCAAGGGCGACAAGGATATGGGCTTGGTACCCACCGACTATCGCTTTGCCAACGGTATCATCACCCTCGCCAACGAGTTGGTCTACAACCTCGAAGAGGGCAATTACCAAGTCAAGGTCATCTTGAGCGAATCCACCTTGAACGGTAGCTTGGCTATCTCGGGCGCTCTCAACACCTACAAGGCGATCAGCTCGGGCGACGGCAGCTTGGCTAACCCCATCCTGCTCTTCACCGCCGAGCAGTTGGCTGACTTGGGCAACACCAAGAAGAAGAGCGAAGTGTACAACAAGCACTTCAGGTTGATGGCGGATATCGATATGCGCGGTGTGGAGATGCAACCCATCGGCGACAAGCAACAACCCTTCGTCGGCTCCTTCGACGGCAACGGTTACTCGATCTACAACCTCAAGATCACCAAGGCGGTCGACCTCAAGATCGACGGGCAAAAGATCGGTGCGGCCATCGGTTTGTTCGCTTTCAACAACGGTACTATCAAGAACCTGCGCTTGGTCAACCCCGTGGTCGACTTGGCGGATAGCGGCGCGATCTCCGCAGGTATCATCGCCGGCTTCAACAGCGGCCGCATCGAGGGCGTCAACATCGTGGACGGCTCCATCAAGGCGGTCAGCAAGAGTTGGTTGGATATCAAGAGCGCGTACTTTGACTTGGGCGCGGTCGCCGGTACCAACGAGGGCGGTATCATCCGCAACGTGAGCGTGTCCGCCGACATCCAAGGCTCCATCAAGGGCATCAAGTTGCTCGGTATCCAAATCACCGGTCGTAAGTCCTTGATCAACGCGGGCGCCGTGGTCGGTTACGCCACCAAGGGCGCGGACGGCAACGGCAAGTTGGTCGGCATCAACGTGACCGCCAGTCTGGAAGTCAACGCCGACAACAACAACGTCAACACCAACGGTTGGTACGGCTATACCGATATCGAAGGTGTGGAAAGTCAAGCCAAACGCGTTTACGTTTCCATCAACTGATCGCGTTTAGTCAACAAAAGAGCGGCGACCTTCGCCGCTCTTTTTGTTTGTCCGCTCGGTTGACAAAAGAGGGGGACTTTGGCTATTATATATAAAGATACGCGCGCGAGCGTAGAGGAGATACAATGAGCAAACGGGTAGTCGTGGGACTGTCGGGCGGTGTGGATAGCAGCGTGGCGGCACTCCTTCTCAAACAACAAGGATACGACGTGATCGGTCTGTTTATGCGCAACTGGCACGAGACGGACGACAACGGTTTTTGCACCGCCGAAGAGGATTTTCGGGACGTCAGACGGGTGTCGGACGCCTTGGGCATCCCCTATTATGCGGTGGATTTCAGCAAAGAGTACTACGACCGCGTGTTCGCTCACTTCGTGGAGGAGTATTCCAAGGGCAGGACGCCCAATCCCGACGTGCTGTGCAATCGGGAGATCAAGTTCGAGGCGTTTGCCCGCTACGCCAAGTCCTTTGGCGCGGACTTCATCGCCACCGGACACTACGCCAAGGTGGAGACCCGCGCGGACGGATTGCCGCATCTGATGTTGTCCGCCGACGAGGACAAGGACCAAACCTACTTCCTCAACCAAGTGCGCACCGACCAACTCACCAACGTGTTGTTCCCCTTGTCGGATATCACCGACAAAAAGTTCGTGCGGGAGTTGGCGGCAAGCCACAATCTCAACACCGCCACCAAAAAGGACAGCACGGGCATTTGCTTTATCGGGGAGCGCAACTTTCGCAAGTTTTTGTCCGAGTATATCCCGATGAAGGAAGGGGATATCAAGACCTTAGACGGCAAAGTCGTGGGTCGCCACGAGGGCGTGTACTACTATACCATCGGTCAGCGCAAAGGCTTGGGCGTGGGCGGAGGCGGCAATGGAGAGCCATATTTTGTGGTCGACAAAGACGTTGTCAACAATATCTTGTGGGTCAATCAAGGAGAATGCGATCTGCTGTACAGCAATAGCCTCGTGGTGGACGACTTCAACTTCATCCCCACCCCCTTATCCGACGGCGAATATCGGGTCAAGTGCCGTATTCGTCACCGTCAGCCCTTGCAAGAGGCGACCGCCACGGTCTCGGGCAATCGGGTGCAAGTCAAGTTCGATACCAAGCAGCGCGGCGTTGCTCTTGGACAGTACGCCGTGTTGTATATGGATCGCGACTGTATTGGCGGAGGAGTCATAGAGCACAAGGGGTAAGGGCAAGGCTTTTCGCCCGTCGTTCGGCTTGCCGAAAGGCGAACGGGAGGAGAGAAAACAGTTGCCAAATATTTGTCAAAAAATTAAAAAAACTAGGATAATTTTGTTGACAACCCCTACCCGTTGTGATAATATGAATAGGCTATCGCCCAAAAGGCGGTAGTTTGTAACTTGAAAAGTGAATAGATAGGTAAAGAAGCGAGTGTGTCCTTGTTAATTCGCCTCGAGAGGGGCAAAACAAGAATATATGAGTTTTAATTTCTTTGAACCAGAAAACAAACAGTCTTTCTAGAAATAAGAGAATGAAACTAGTCAAGATTAA
>CADBTQ010000040.1 GCA_902797685.1 uncultured Eubacteriales bacterium
GTTTCTTCTCGACTTCGCTTACGCTCCGCTTGCGCCGTCTCTACGTTCCGGGCAATAGACCGAACTGACAATGGTGCCTTCGCTATGCTCAGGAACTTGTTTGTTTTGCATTTTGCTTTTGCGCTACGGTTGTGTGTTTTTTCTCGACATTGATCCGTTCGCCCAAATCCATTCTCGCTGGATTAGCACGTTCGATCAGTATTTCTTTCTTGACTCGGCTCCAACGTTTGAGTTGCTTTTCGCGAGCGATTGCGTCCTCTATACTCCAAAACCGTTGATAGTATACCAATCTATGCAAATGATTTTGGTGAGTATATCCCTTGAATATCTCTGACTTGTGTTCCCACACCCGTCTAACAAGATTATTTGTAACGCCAACGTACAGATGGTTATTTGAGGTAGATGCCATCATATACACGTAATAACCGTCTGTTTGCATATCCATATCAATAGGCATCAAAAGGTTATTATCGCTTTCTACGTTTATAATCGCCATCGAGCAAAGATAACACTAACTTGCTTCTACCCGTTGTTACTCTCGTTCAAATCTTCCCGCTGCTCGAGCGAGGAAGCCTTATCTTCCGAGTCGAGACCTTCCTCATTATCCTTTGTCATCTCGAGCGAGGAAGATTTATCTTCCGAGTCGAGGGAAAAGTATGCTTCGATGTCCTCGTCCGACATGCCTTGCGCTTTCATAAACTCCACCAACGCCGCTTTCTTTACCGCCTCTTGGTCGGCGGCTTCCGCTGCCGCTTCCGCTTTGGCTGCCGCTTTGATCTTGCGCGCACGCTCGTCGCTGATCCACTTGATCACCACGTAACCGTTGTACACGAACAACAAGATCAACGGGATAAGAATAATGAGGAATTGGGTGGTGTTGCCGGTGGCTTCGTACCCAACGCCCAAGTTGGTGTCCACCTTTTTGTAGCCCTGCAGCCAAAGGATGATCTTGCCCACGCCTTTGATCTTGCCGCTGTACACGCCGATCACGTCGTCGAACGTCTTGGGTGTGGCGTCTTCCTCCGCCTTAACGTTGTCGCCTTTGGTGTAGATCAAACCGTTTTGGATACGGGTGATACGGTGAGTGACGATCTGTTGGCTGCGATTGCCCGCGGCGTCGGTCACGATGGTGCTAAAGGCGATCACGCTGCCCTTGCCCACGCCCGCTTGCTCGTCCGACTTCAAATCGGAGATGGACTTGACCTTTTTGGCGATCATCAAGTCACCGGGGTTGAGGCTGTCGGGATTGTCACCCACCATAGACGCGGTTTGAATGGCAAACCAGTTGAGGCTGCGGTTTTGGGGGTTGTCCGCTACGCCTACCCAAACCAAAATGGACACCAACAGACACACCACGATGACCAACGCCTCGATGGTAGTGACAATGATGTCCACAATCTTTTGTTGCTTGTCGTTAAGCAGTTTTTTCTTTTCCTTTTTGGGAGCTTTTGCCTCGCTCATAGTGGTTTACCTCTTTGGAGATTTTATACGTCGCCTGTTACGGCGGGATAATCGAAGTTATGGAAGTTGTTGCGCTTATGTGGGAGTGATCCCTCACCATCTCTCGGTCTATTGCCCGGAACGTAGAGACGGTGCAAGCGAAGCGCAAGCGCAGTCGAGAGATCTCTATGGCTCTGCCGACTGGGGGGCTAATCCATTCGCCTCACCGGCTTGTCCTATTTGGTGCACGCCTTTGTCTTATACGCGTGCGTGCGATATAAAAAATTGGCAAAAGCCAATTTTCCCATACTGCTCCCTATGGTATGGCACCATAGGGAGCACGGGAAAAAGATTACATGTTTAGATATTTACTACGATTACGCCCCTGTAGTGAAAGCAAGTGCGATAGTAGTCTCCGTATCGGCATTACCACTATCCAAGGAAGCGCCATCATACCAAGCATAGATTTCCAACTTATGAGCAGTCTTAACCAAATCGTTCTCGTTGACACCATCATGCTCACTTGCATAAGTCGCATCAGCATAGAAAGCAGCAGGCAGGGCCAAAGCGCTCACCAAACCTTGTACAGCACTGCGAGTTGCACCACTATCAACAGGTGCACTGGGTTGCTCGTTATTAAGCTTTGAAAGCAGGGAGGCATAAGCCATATCCGTGCTGTGCTGTTGCTCTTCCGAAGTTACTTTATAGAAGTTTTCGATGTAGACTAACGACTTGCTTTCGGTATTGGTCACATCAAAAATGGCAACCCACAAAACGGCGTTATACGACCTATCTTTGTTAAAGGTGGGAGTAACGGAAATACCCGCACTGCTAATAGGCGTTTCACCGCTGTTGCGGATAAAGAAGAAGTCCTTATATGCTGCAGTCTTATTCGAGTCAGTTACTTCGCCTTGGAAAGTGGAAGTGCTACCGTTCTTCAAATAGGTTTTGACGGTGTACATATTGTTCACAGCGGCGTACAACGAGTCAACAGTCAAAGCAGTACCGAGGACTTCGTCTTCACCAGCGTTGACAGGGCACATAGGATTGAGTGCAGCCGTCTTGCCACTTTCATCAAGATTACGCAAATTAATCTGAGATGTAGACCAAGTGTTATTCTCAGACCCATTAGGGTTACCATTGCTGATCTCCAAACCAGATGACTTCTCCGCACTGGCAGTAGCGATTGTCAACGACTGGATGGCCACTCTGTCCGCACCGCCGGCGCTGAACCATGCCAACGAACTGGTCGTCAAAGCGATTGCCAACACAACCACCATGATGACGGACGTAATAAACATTGTCTTTTTCATATATATCCTCCATTTTGCGACCCCTTGGGGTCAAATTTTATATCTTTGCCTGTTGCAGTCCTTCCGCAACGGGACTTTCCGAACATAGGCGTGAAAAATGTATGGTTTTCACCAAACTATCACATTACCAATATATATTGTACAGCGAATTTTGTCAACACACTTTGGGAATAGTTGTCCAAATCTTAATCATTTGTTAATTTGCGGGAGGGGGGACATAGAGCAACTACTCCCTACCTATCCGCATATACTTGTCTATGAAACCTTTATCCCAACTTCTTATCGCATTGGTCACCCCCTTCCATCCCGATCTCACCGTCGATTATCCCTCTCTCGATCGCCTGCTCGCCCATACCGCCCCCTATGCGGACGGTTACGTCGTGATGGGCACCACGGGCGAGCCTGCCACCTTGTCGATCGCAGAGCAAAACGCCGTCATCGCCCACGTGCGCTCCTCTTGTCCCGACATACCTCTATTGGTGGGCGTGGGTGGCAACGACACCGCCGCCACCTGCCGTCGTATCGAGCAAGTCGCCGACCTCGGCGCGGACTACGCCTTGGCAGTCACCCCATACTATACCCGCCCGCCCTTGCGCGGTATCGTCGCACACTACCAAGCCCTCGCTAAGGTGGGGTTGCCTATCCTTATCTACAACGTACCCACGCGCACGGGCGTGGACGTGATCCCAGCTTGGGCGGATCTTGCCGCCATCTATGGGGTAGTGGGTATCAAGCAAGCCTCGCCCGACCTCGTCGCTTTGCAAGGCATGATCCCGCACGGCAAGGTGTGGTGCGGAGAGGACGACCTCATCGTCCCCTATCGCGCGTTGGGAGCGCAAGGGGTGGTGTCCGCCGCCGCCAACGCGTATCCCGCCGAGATACGCCGCTTGCTCACCGCCCCGTTGGACGAGGCGGGCAAGCTGCAGGTGGAACTGTATCCCACCATGCGCCGCCTGTATGCGGACGTCAATCCCATCGGCATCAAGCGCGCCCTCGCCCTGATGGGTCTTACTTCCCCCACCGTCCGCCTGCCGTTGATGGAGTAGGAGATAGAACAAAAACCCCCTCTCCCGCCAAGGCGGCAGACGATCCCCCTTTCTTCGCCCTACGGGCTAAGGGTGTAAAACGCGCCAAAGGCGCATCCGCA
>CADBTQ010000041.1 GCA_902797685.1 uncultured Eubacteriales bacterium
GGGCTTCAATTCTACGCTGACGCCTTTTGTAGGATCAAAACCATCTGCCGTCGCGTCGTTGTTCAAAACTTCACCGATCCTAATACCGGAATTGATCGAAGCGGGCGTTGTGGAAGGAACGTTGAGCGAACCATACCACGCCGTGCCCTGCGATATACTTTTAGGTTGGTAATTTGACAAATTGAACGTTTGCGCCTTCGGCAAATCAACGTCGCCCAGCGTTGCTTGTTGGCTTGTCGTTTTGATACTGAAATCGCTTCCTTTGCCGGTAGCGCTTACATCTCGAACGCCAAGTGCGCCGATTTTACCACCGGACATCAATACAGTCGATCCTTTGTAATGGAAATAATCCGATATCTTCATATTGCCTTCGATTTTGACGGTGGCGCTTGCGGCAGAGAAATCTTCTAAGCCGATATAATAATCCGTGATTCTTTCAATAGAACCGATGGCATATTCGGAAATGTTCAATTTGGCATTTATGCCAAGAGCAATGGTGCCGAATTGAATCAATCTCTTTACGTTGCCGAACATAGAAAACGTTCTGACATCGATATTGAGCGTTCCGCCATCAACATCGATTTGACTAAATCTGAATTGTCCGCCGCCGACGCTGTCAATGACAGTCAGCGAGCCATACACTTTAAGGTAAAAACAATCATCGCGAGTGGAATAGATTTTGTGTCCGTTGAGATCGAGCGTGATATTATCGCCGGCTTTTATGTCAAAATTTCCGTTCGGATCACCGATACCGGTTGAAACATAATAGTCTTTTTCGAGTACGTGCATACCGCTACCGCGCAACAAGTTTTGAAGCGCATAATGATCGGCGCTTTCCGCATACGCGGTCGTAGCCGTGGCGGGCAAAAGCGCAAATACCATTGCGAGCATCATCGCTATACCGAGCAAAACGGATACTACGCTTGCCATCTTTTTTCTTGCCTTTTGGTTTGTCATAAAATCTCTCCTTTTCTATTGAAAAAAGTTGCCTTGATTTTACTCTTTTTCTTTAGAAAAAGGAATAGTTAGAGCGGCCAAAAACGCATGGCCGCTCGGCTAAACTTTTCAATTTGATTCCTTTCACAGCAAATATGGTAAGATTTCCGCAAAAACAGAGAGGAACGTATATGATTATAATAAAAAACGTGCCACAGATTTTGCCCTCGTTTCCGCAGTTGCCGAATGATGCAAAAATCAAAAGTAATCTTTGTAGCGAAGGATAAGATCGGTACGTGACGAACAAGCAAGCTTTCTGTAAATATTCATCAGATCGAACTTGATCGTTCCAAGCGAAAAATGCAGTTCTTCGGCAATTTGTTCTCTCGTTTTGCCTGAAAGCGTCAAGGCGACGATCTTGTATTCTCTCTCGGTCAGCGTGTCGATGCGCTCTTTTTCGGTCATAACAGGCGCAACGGGTTGCTGTTCTTCCGTTTCGGACGTTTCGGCTCCCGTTTCTTGCGCTTCGGGGGCTTTTCCATTTGTTTTTCTCTTCTTTCCGAACACCACGAAGAGAACGACGAACGACGCAAAGAGCGCCGCGCCTATAACGCAGAGAACGATCGTCAGCGTAAGATCGATTGGCGGTTTTGCGGGAATTGCGTTGTATTCGCCGATGGCGCAGGATTGCGTCGCACCCGCAAATGCGCTGTGCCAACTTCGATACACGTTGGCAGGGACGTCAATATCCGCGCCGCGCCCCTTTACGGCGTAAACGCTTTCGCCATCTGCGATGTTCAGATCGTTTATTGCACCGCTGTCGAGCGCTTCGGCCGCCGTAGCGATATAATTATAGGCAGAAGGAGAAGTCTCGTATTCATCGTCGCCAATTACCATACAGCCGCGCAGAACGATATAGCCGAGAAGTCCGTCCGCCTCGTAAAAGCCGAACGTGCCTTGGTCCGGCGCCGTATTGTTCGCCGCTTTTGAAAACAGAAGATTGATTTGTCCGCCGTTGTATTTCTTCGTCCAATAGGCATAGGGCTGTGTATAGAGAATACTTCCTTGATTCGTCGCCGTGTTGCCGTAGAACTCGCACCCGATAAAGTCGATGGGTTGCCCTTGCAAACTGTCGATAAACACCGCACCGCCGTCTTCCGCTCTGTTGTTTTCGATACGACAGTTCTTTATCAGCATTCTACCGTTTCCCGCCAATGCGGAAGTGAGCGCAAGCCCGCCGCCGTATTTGGTTTCATTGTCCGTGATAACGCAGTCGGTCATATCAAGATCTACGCCGCCGATATAAACGCCGCCGCCACGGTCTTCGGAACCGAGGTCGGCAAACGGATAAAACGCGTTTTCGTATATATTGCAGTTTTTGATCTCGGCTTTTCCGTTGCTGATGACAAAACCGCCCGCCGCGCCGACGGTATTGTGATAAAAATGACTGTTTACGATTTTGGTCGTCAATTTGTCGTTGAACACTTTGACCGTGCCGTGCTTTGCCACGTTGCCGTAAAACTCGCAGTTTTCGATCAAGAGCGTCTGCTCTCCGTCACGAAACTTGTTGCCGATATACAAGGCGCTGCCTTCGATCGAAGCGTAACCTTTGATTTCAACGTCCCGCAAAGCAAGATCGGTATAGCCCCAATCCGCCGTGATACAGCGGTTTTCTTCGCGTTCGCAGCCGAACGCTTCTTCAAAGGTCTTATCCGTTCCGGCGGGTTCTTCATAACAACCGCCGTCCAAAATGATGTTTTCAAAGGTGACGGCGTTCGTTTCACCCGCCACGTTGGGACTGATGATTTTGAAATGCGCGTTTTTGATCGTCGCTTTCTTTCCGTTGCCCGTGATCGTTAATCCGTAGTTGATCTGCAACACGGTATCTTCGTCAAAGATCAGATCATCCGCAAGGATCAAAGTTTCTTTATTTTGGAGCGCGGAATAAAACTCCGCCGCATCACGCACAACCACGCCTTGCCGTTTTTCGTTACTCGCGCACCCGACAAACCATACAGACAGAGCGATTACGAGTATCCAAGCCGCTGCTATTCTTTTAGCCATAAGTACGATCCCTTTCAATGACGGAAACCTCAAATGTACAAGAATAAATATATTATACCATAATGCTTTCTGTAAATCAATTTCGGGGCGGCTAAACCTCTTTGGCCGCGCGGCTAATAATCGAAAATATGCCCGAATTTCCGCGTTTTTCGAGGTCTTGGCAGCCATAACAGTCAACTCCATTTTTCTTAAAAACCGGTGCCGTCACAAACAAAAAGGACTTGGAAATCGATCCAAATCCTTGAATGCACACCGCTTGAAAGTGCAATTACCATTGATTTTTAGTTTTTCATAAAATCTCTAATGGTACAGCACTTATTAGATGCACCTTTTTAGGCAAGTTGGATAAGCACCCAAACTTAGCAGATGCACTTTTTTGAGGGGAATTGGTGAGTACCGCCACCTATTAGATGCACCTTTTTTGAGGCAAATTGGATAAGCACCCAAACTTGGCAGATGCACTTTTTTTGAGGGGAATTGGTGAGTACCGCCACTTATTAGATGCACCTTTTTTGAGGCAAATTGGGTGAGAGAGGGGTAATGCCAAGGAGAGAGTGCAAACCCAATGTACTTGGCGTACATGATTTGCACGAACGACTGTATTGCCTCTATCTCGCCCAATTTGCCCAAAAGCGAGCAAACAAAAAGCACGGACAGCCAAGCCGTCCATGCTTTTTGAATTGCAATAGCGTAAATTAACGCTTGCTGAATTGCGGAGCCTTACGCGCTTTCTTAAGACCGTATTTCTTGCGCTCTTTCATACGAGGATCACGAGTCAAGAAGCCGGCGGCTTTGATCTCGGGTTTGACCTCGGGTTGAGCCAAGACGAGGGCGCGGGAGATACCGTGACGGATAGCGCCGGCTTGACCGTTGTAACCGCCGCCAACCACGTTGACGTACACGTCGTACGCACCTTCGGTACCCGTGAGAGCCAAGGGTTGACGCACGATGGTCTTCACGATCTCCAAACCGCCGAAGTACTCGTCGATGGTCTTTTTGTTGATGATGATGTTGCCTTCTCCCTCGGGGATCAAGCGAACGCGAGCGACGGCGTGTTTACGACGACCGGTACCCCAAAATTGAACTTTCTTTTTCGCAGTTTTCTTAGTAGCCATATTCACACCTCACTTACTCGTAACTCTTGGTGGTCAAAGCCAACACTTCGGGTTTTTGAGCGGCTTGCTTGTGCTCGGCGTCGGCGTAGACAAACAATTTCTTGAACATTTTGCGACCCAACGCGTTTTTGGGCAACATACCCTTGACGGCTTGCTTCATGGCAAAGCAGGGATCCTTTTCCATGACGTCGGCGGCGACTTTCTCTTTGAGACCACCCACGTAACCCGAGTGATGACGATACATCTTTTGGGTCAATTTGTTGCCGGTGAAGACAACGTCCTTGCAATTGATAATAACAACATAGTCACCCGTGTCCACGTTGGGCGTAAAGGTGGGCTTGTTTTTGCCGCGCAGGATGGCTGCGACTTGGCTCGCAACGCGACCCAAGGGCATACCTTTAGCATCCACAAGATACCATTTGCGTTCCACGGTAGCGGGTTTTGCCATATAAGTATTCATGCTAATCCTCCAAATAGTTTGTGCTTTATCGGGCGGGATGGATAACACCGCGAGAGGGCAACTAACGAGGGGCTAATTCGCTCGCGCACTCTTGATAATGCTTATATATAATAAATAAAGCAACACGGGCTTGTCAAGTATTTTTTGCGGAGAGAAAAAACTTTTTTGCGCCCGTCTTCGTTTTGTCCTCCCCTGCCGCCTGCCCCGCCTGTTGCCATACGAAAATATCCCTCGAAGGACAAGTCCGACGAGGGATATGGTGCAAAGGTAAGCCTATGGCTTATTTGTCGTTGACGCTTTCTTTGAGGGAAGCCAACAGCCCGGTCACGTTGCTGATCTCGGTGGGGACGACGATCTTGGTCGCTTTGCCGTCGGCAAGCACTTTGAGCGCCTCGAATCCTTCCAAGGTCACGTATTGGTTGTTGGGCTTGGCGTCGTTGATCAACTCGATGGCTTTGGCACGGCCTTCGCCTTCGGCGATCAGCGCGGCTTTTTCCGCTTCGGCTGCCAAGATACGGGCTTGTTTGGCGGCGTCCGCAGCCAACAGTTGCGCCTCTCTGTCCGCTTGGGCGCGCAGGATCTTACTTTCCTTTTCACCCTCGGCGATGAGGATGGCGGATTTCTTTTCGCCCTCGGCTTTGAGGATGGACTCACGGCGTTCGCGCTCGGCTCTCATCTGCTTTTCCATCGCCTCTTGGATATCCTTGGGAGGCAGGATGTTTTTGAGTTCCACACGGTTGATCTTGATGCCCCAAGGATCGGTGGCTTCGTCCAAGATGATGCGCATCTTGCTGTTGACGGTGTCGCGAGAGGTCAAGGTCTCGTCCAATTCCAACTCGCCCACGATGTTACGCAAGGTGGTGGCGGTCAGGTTTTCGATCGCGGAGATGGGGCGATCCACACCATAGGTGTACAATTTGGGATCGGTGATCGCGAAGTACACGACGGTGTCGATCTGCATGGTGACGTTGTCTTTGGTGATCACGGGTTGGGGCTTGAAGTCGGCGACGATCTCTTTGAGGGAGATGGGACGGGACGTGCGATCGAGGAAAGGCACGATCACGTGGAAGCCGGTGTTGAGGGTGCGGTGGTATTTGCCCAGTCGCTCCACGATGACGGCGGTGGCTTGTTTGACCACGCGCGCGCTTGCCGCCAACACGATGACGATGACCACAAACAATACGGCGATGACGATGCCGGCGATGGCGCCGCCCGACAATGCTGCTAAACTAATCATAATATCCTCCTTATCCGCTCCTTAGCGGGTTTATTCGTTATCCGAGGACTCGGCGTCCTCGCTCTTGGTGGCGATCAACTTGTTGCCCTCTACCGCCACGATCTTGACGATGGAACCTTCTTCCAACACTTCCTCTTTGAGGGGTTTGATACTCCACACCACGTCCCCGACCTTGGCTTGCCCCAAGTGGTCGAAGTCGGCGGTGGCGATCATGCGCACTTCCGTGCCGATGATCAGGTCCATGTTGGTCTTGCCGTTTTTGCCTCGGCGATCCAACCATTTTTTGCAAAAGGGACGGAGACCCAACAAACTGCCCGCGGCAAGCACCGCAAACAAGATCACTTGCCCCCACCAAGGGAACCCGGGGATAAAACTAAACGCGATACTCACTGCGCCCGCCATCGCAAACCATATCGACACCAGTTGCACGCTTGCGACCTCGGCGATGATGGCGGCGACGGTCACGCCCAGCCAGACCCATACCATATATTGCTCCATTTGGCACCTCCTTATCCATATTACGCCCGAGCGAAACTCGGTTCGACCGATCTCAATGGTATTGTACCATATTTTACGGGCGGGTACAATATCATTTTTCGGTAGGTTTTGCAGGATTTTTGAGCAAACGGCGGGGGTTTTCTTTGCGAGAGGGGGACAAACTGTGCTACAATAAGGCAAAAGACAATACAAGGAGTGACTATATGGATACTCAACTCAAACAAGCATTGGAAGTCTATCAACAGTCCTGCCGCCGCCAAAAGGCGTTTCAGTTGGCGTTTTATCTGGAATCGTGGGACGCCGAGACCGAAGCGCCCGCCGTCTCTTGCGAAGCCCGCGCGGGGGCTGTGGAGACGTTGAGCGAAATGAGCTACGAACTTGCCACCGACCCCGCTCTCAAACAAGCGGTCAAGACCTTGTACGAGGGGCGCAAGGAGTTGTCCCCCACCCTCCGTCACGAGATCGAGCGGCAGCACAAGGAGATCGCCAAATTGGAGCGCGTCCCCCAAGAGGAGTACGTCAAGTTTGCGGGGCTGATGGCGCGCGCCTACCCCAAGTACGTGGAAGCCAAACGCAACGACGACTGGTCCGCTTTCGAGCCGATATTGACCGAGATCGTGGCGTATTTGCGCCGATACGTCGTGTGGCGAGACGGAGACAAGCACGGCTACGATATCCTATTGGACGAGTTCGAGCCGGGGTACGGCATGGCGGAATACGACCGCTTTTTCGACTTGCTGCGCCAAAAATTGGTGCCGTTGGTCAAGAAGATCGCCGAGAAGGGCAACGCCGACTTGTGGAAGCCCACGGGCGAGTACAAAGTGGACAAGCAAAAGGATTTTTGCGAAAACTATATCCGCAAAGTCATGTGCTTCGACCCCAAAGAGACGGTCATCAAGGAGAGCGAACACCCCTTTACTTCGGGCTTTGGCAGACTGGACGTGCGTATCACCAACCACTACTACCCCCAAGACCCCGCCAGCGCCATCTTTTCGGCGATCCACGAGATGGGGCACGGTATGTACGAGCGCCAATGCGATCCCGCCCTTGACGACACCATGTCGGGCGGCGGCGCGTCGATGGCGATGCACGAGAGCCAATCCCGCCTCTTTGAAAACATGGTAGGCAGAAGCTACGGCTTTTGGCAAAAGCACTATCCCAAACTGCAACGCACCTTCCGCAAGGAGTTGGGCGAAGTGAGCTTAGAAGATTGGTATCGCTACGTCAACAAAGCCGAGTTGTCCCTGATCCGCACCGAGGCGGACGAATTGACCTATCCATTGCACATCATGGTGCGCTACGAGTTGGAAAAGGCGTTGTTCGACGGCTCGCTCGAAGTCAAAGACCTGCCCGCCGCTTGGAGAGCCAAATACAAAAAGTATTTGGGCGTGGACGTCCCCGGCGACCGCGAGGGGGTGCTGCAAGACGTGCATTGGGCGGGCGGCAGCTTCGGCTACTTCCCCACTTACGCCTTGGGCAGCGCCTACGCCGCGCAGATGGTACACGCCATGAAAGAGGATCTCGACTGGGACCAAGCGGTGAGCGCGTCCACACTTAAAGGAGTGGCGAGTTGGCTCAAAAAGAAGGTGCACCGCTACGGCGCGTCCAAAGAGCCCAAGGATATCCTCTACCTCGCCACGGGAGAGGGATTCAATCCCGACTACTACGTGGAGTATTTGTTGGACAAGTACAGCAAGCTGTACGGGATAGAGCGATAATCGCCTTGCGGCAAAGTGATATTTGCTCGCTATGCTCGCAAGTGATATTCTGCCCAAAGGCAGAGTGATATTCCGTCTCGAGGCGGAGTGATATTCGCTCCGCGAGTTGGCTACGCTTTGCTCCGCGTGGAAGGCTCCGATTTTGCGATGTGATGGTTTAGTATACTATACACAATCGGTTGCCCCGAGTATGCGGCGTTTTCCGAAACGCCTAAGCGATATAAATCCCCAAGGGATTTGCGATATAACACAGCCTCCATATGATGGGGGCTGTGTTGCGATATATTCGGCAAGCCGAATGCGATATATTCCTACGGAATGTTGTGGAGGGGGGATTGATATCGTACGCATACGCTCCGGCGTATATATCGCATGATACTCGGTATCGTATCTCGCATTTGCCAAGGCAGATATATCGCAAAAGCACCGAAACAAAAGATTGGTGCCTTTACGTTAGCAAGTATTGAAAAAAACCGCCGCAACCCGAGCAAGGTAAAAACCTGCGAGGATTTCACCCGAACAGCGTTCGGATTTAACCGGGGGAATCGCCGATTTCACCCATGCTTTGCATGGATTTCTCCCGCCGCAGGCGGATCTATGCAGCTTCCACAACTTTCTTTGCAAAATGCAAAGAAAACATCACTATTGGCGCAAGCCAATAACATCATTTGGCAAAGCCAAACATCACGTCGGCTATGCCGACACATCATTGCAAAAGGGAGCGGTCGTTCCTCCCTTTTGCACAAAATTGGGTCTTGACGAACGCCCTATCCTATTTTATAATGAGAGGAGCAAAACTTTCGTTTTGCAAAAAGTATAGGAGAGTTTTATGAATACACGTGCGTTCCTCAAACTGAATCGCAAACAAAAACTGTTTAGTGTTCTCAAAACGATCGCGTACTTTGCAGGCTACCCCATCTTTTTGCTTTTCGTCATCGCCGGCAGTGTGCAATTTATGCACTTTGAGGCGTTCGAGGGCACTTGGTTCATCGGTATCGGCATCGCACTGTTGCCATGGCTGTTGACCGCCATCCTGCAGATCGTATTCGCTCGTTTTTGCACTTCGCAGAACATCAAGACCATCGTCGTGACGGTCTTTGCCGTGGTATGTATGCTCGGCACGGGCGGTATCTTGGATCTGTATGGCGCCAAAACCGTGCAAAAACTCAACGAGCAATACGCCGAGACCACCGTGGAGATCCCCACCTACAAATATATGTTGGGTCACTACGTGTCTACGACCAAACACTTCGAGAGCGAGTTGGACGCCTTCCGCAAGGATCTGGAGTACTTCTGCCTGATCTACAACGTGGACCAAAAGGGCGAGATCAAAAATACGCGCAATACCGACGGCACCCCCTATACCTTAGGCAAGGACGGCATCCCCTACAATCCCAACGGCTTGGTGTACGAAGGTTGGATCTACTCGGCTGACTTTGCGTTGACCCAACTCATCACCTATTACGAACTCCAAGAAAAGATGCAAGCCAAACTCGGCTTGGATATCGAAGACGAGTACAAATCCAAGTTGGCGCAAGTGGAAGCGTCGGACGAATACGTCCAATACACCCAAACCAAAGAATATCAAGACGCTTACGGAGACGGCGGCACCGCCTACGAGCACATGCTCACGGTGGATCGTTTGGACGAGATGATCCCCGTAGTCGCCAAATACCTCAAGTTCATCTTGCAACACAACGGCACCGTCGGTCCTTTGCTCGAATTGGTGGGCGTGGACGTGGAACCTTTGGACCAAGTGCAATCCACCCAAGACCTGATCGACTTTGTCAACGACCTGTTGGCGGGTCCCGTCGGCGGACTTTTGCCCGACGATCTCAAGTCCACTTTGCAAGGATTTTTGGACGTGGACAAGATCGAGGAATTGCTGTATAGCATCAACTACTACTATTCGCCCACCGTGCGTCCTTCCTTTACCTTCTTCGGCACCGCCAAAGACGCGTTGGGACAGACGATCGGCGAGTACACCCAGTTGGACGCCGACGGCAACGAGGTAGTGGTCTTTACGGCGAACGAGATGCGCGCCTTTGCGTTGGCTCGCTTCTACGCCAAGATCCAAGGCGCGTTTATTGGCAGCGTGTTGGTGCCCAACCAAGACACGGGCATCGGCGCTATGACCAACGCGGACGGGCACATCGGTATGGTGACCATGAACGATTCGGGCTACCCCGCCGAGTACGGTTTGACCCTTACCGAGATGAGACAACTCAAAGCCGAAAACGAGTATATCCCCCATCTGTACCCCGTGTTGGCGGCGCGCCGCTTCGTGTACACCTTTGCGGGCTTGGTGGCGTTGAGCATCATCCTGTTCTACCAATTCGTACGCCGCGAGGAGGACACCATCAAAGAGATGCGTGAACAAACTTTGGAAGGAGGTGCGCAATAATGAACGACAACGTGAAAAAGATTTTGTTGACTGTTGCCAAAGTGGCGCTGCACGTGTTGGGCATTCCTCTTTTGTTCGTGCTGGCGCTCGTGCTCAACCTTAAAGTGATCAAAGGAGGCATCAGCTACGGCGCCGCCGCCTTTGCCGCTCTCATCTTTACGGCGGTCATCGCCCTCATCTACTACTTGGCGTACTTTTTGGTCCGCACCAAAAAGAAACGCTCCATTCGCAATCAACACCTCATCGTCGCCATCGTCATCGTGTGCAGTATGACCGGGCTGTGGATGGTGTTGGACGCCTTTATCCCCGAGCCGTTGGAGACGGCGACTTCGAGCACTTTGCGTTGGGAAGATCTGTCCGACAACTGGGAAGCCCGCGCCGAAGTCAACGAGGGCTTGCTCAAAGAGTACATCACCCTCAACTACAACTTGGGTCGTATCCCCATCGAGGGCAAGTCGCTTGACTCCTATCTCAAAGAGGGAGTGCGCAACAAAGCCGTCGCCGACGTGATGAAAAAGGACTTTTTGTCCATCGACAACAACGGTTACGCCACCTTCGTGGGACCCAGCATCGACTACGCTCAATGCGACCGTATGTCCATCCCGGTTCTCCTACACCTGCTGCTTGACAAACGCCACTCCACCTCGACCGAAGGTCCCCGCCAGATCCCCATGCTGTACTATCGTTCGGCAGTGGAAGGGGATACGGGCGAATACATGATCCTGCGCGCGTCCTATAAGGTGGGCGGCATGCAATACCGCTACGCCGTGGTGGACGACGACCTCAACGTCATCGAAGATTTGAGCGAACTCAACGTGATCGTTCGCCGCAACGGCAAATTCGTGGCGCAACACAAAGAGTACGGTTCGGAAGGCGAGGAGATCACCGAGCAAGCTTGCGACACCCAAGCCCAAGCCGCCCTTTGGCTTGACGAGGAATACGCAGTCGGGGACGAATACTACTTTGTGGACTACCGCTTGGTGGAAGCCAACTGGGACGTGTTGGATATGCTCGGCACGCCCATGGAGATGAACGTGCTGTCCGAAGATTTGATGAACACCAACTTGGGCGACATTAACTCGCTATTGGCGTCGTTGGGCACCATCGGCAACGTGTTGCAGATGGATATGATCCCCGACACCCTCAACTTGGTGTCCATGATGATCGCCGAACCTCAAGTGCTGGGCTCCCCCATCTACATCGGCATCGACGTGGAGACGGGCAATTTGACCCTGACCCCCGCCAACAGTAGCCGCGGTACCTTGGACTATATGCGCCAAGCTTGGTTGGACAACAACGGTCTGTTGTACATCGTGGTGGGCTTCTTCTCCACCCGCACCCTGTTCTACATCTACGCCCCCATCATGGCGATCATCGCCATCCTGCTCGGGATCGTGAGAGAGCGTGAAGCGCTGCTCAAGGGCAAAGCCCAAGAGGAGCAACCCGCCGAACCCCAAGAGGGAGATGGCGAGGAAGGCGCGGAAGGGGAAGGCGAAGCGCAAGCGGAAGCTTCGGTCAGCGAACTGGGCGAAGTGGACGTATAAACCCGTTTTATCAACGACGAGGTGGCAGGCGCCACCTCGTTTTTTTAACAAAAAAAACGCCTACCGAAGTAGGCGTATTTTTGATTTGGATAGCGGTTTAACGCAAGGAGCCGACCGTGCGGGGGAACAGCAACACGTCGCGGATGTTGCTCATACCCGTCACGTACATCACCAATCGATCGAAGCCCAAACCGAAGCCGCCGTGGGGGCAGGAGCCGAAGCGACGGAGATCGATGTAATCGCTGTACGCTTCCTCGGGCATGTTGCGCTCGCGCATAGCCGCCAGCAGTTTGCCCAGATCCGCTTCCCTCTCGCTGCCGCCAATGATCTCGCCCACGCCGGGGACGAGCAGATCGGTCGCCGCCACGGTCTTGCCGTCCGCATTTTGCTTCATATAGAAGGACTTGATCGCCTTGGGATAGTTGATGACGAAGACGGGCTTGTTGAACACCTTTTCGGTGATATAGCGCTCGTGTTCGGTCTGCAAGTCGCAACCCCACTCGTGGGGATATTGGAACTCCACGTCCGCTTTGGCGAGCAGATCGATGGCATCGGTGTAGTCGAGGATGGCAAAGTCGTTTTGCACGATGTTGTTGAGTTTGTCGCGAAGTCCCGCTTCGAAGTGCTGCTCAAAGAACGCCAATTCGGCGGGGCAACGCTCCATCACGTCCTTGATGACGTACTTGATCATAGTTTCCGCCAACTCGATCACGTCGGGCAACTCGGCAAAGGCGACCTCGGGCTCGAGGTGCCAAAACTCCGCCAAGTGACGGGGGGTATTGCTCTTTTCGGCGCGGAAAGAGGGACCGAAGGTGTAGATCTTGCCCATCGCCATCGCCGCCATCTCCCCTTCCAACTGACCGCTGACCGACAGACCCGCTTTTTTGCCGAAGAAGTCGTTGGCGTAGTAGTCTTCCTCGTTGGTGTAGGGGGTAGCGAAGGGATGGGTGGTCACTCTGAACATCTCGCCCGCGCCCTCGCAATCGCTCCCGGTGATCAAAGGCGTATGGATATAACTAAACCCGCGCTCTTGGAAAAAGCGATGCAAAGCGCCCGCCAAGACAGAGCGCACGCGGAAGACCGCGTTGAAGGTATTGGTGCGCAATCTCAGTTGCGGAATGGTGCGCAGATACTCCATGGTGTGGCGTTTCTTTTGCAAAGGATATTCGGGAGGACACTCCCCAAGCACGGTCACTTGGGTGGCGTTGACTTCGACCCCGCCCTCTTTGACCACGGCGTCCACGACCTGCCCTTCCACCTTGAGGGCGGCGCCCATGCGCAAATAGTCGGACACGTCGCCTAAGGCGGCTTTGTCCAACACGATCTGCAAATGCTCCAAACTCGTGCCGTCGTTGAGGGACACGAACGCGATGGTCTTGCTGTCTCTGGCGGCTCTGACCCAACCGCATACGGTCACTTGCTGCCCGTTATATTGTTTTGCCAAAATGTCTTTAATATCGATATGTTTCATATCCTCTCCTTGGGGCTATTTGCCCGGATAGTTGCTATTATAACACCGCCCGCCCCCTTTAAGCAAGCGTTTGACCCCCGCTTGTTGTTGACAAAGGGGGAAGGAAAATAATATAATTGGAATTGGCAGATCGAACGAAGTTCGAGAGCCGCCAAGGGGCGGAGTCCCCCCAAAGGAGAGATCATGAGCGATAATTTGACCTTGCGTAAGACGATAGAAGACTATCTTACCGCCAAAGGGTGCGTCGTCAAGGAAGCGGTCGTCGACGAGTTGCTTTGTTTGACCTCGGACGTCACCGTGGCGTCTCACCTCGCCCATCTGTACGTGTTTTGCGTGACGGGCAAGGACTTTATCATCCGTTTGGACTTCGGCAAGGTGGAAGGGTTGGCGGAAGAGGTGCTGCGCAAAGTCAACGCCCTCAACAACTACCTCGCTCGTATGCGCGCCTTTATCACCCCCAAGGGACACGTTTTGTTGGAATATTGGTTGGACGACGTGCGCAACGGACTCATCACCACCGCTTTCGAACATGGCGTGACCGAACTTAACGGCGGCAAGGTGCGCGACGCCTTGGACGCTTTGATCGCCACCTGCCATGAAGACTAAGGCGGGTATCATCGAACGCTTTTTGGCGTCCAAAGAGGCGGTAGAGGGCAAGTTTGACGCTCTCGGCTGGGAAAAGCAGCGTATCAAAGGCGGCGTCAACTTTTATCTTCTTGCCACCTACGGTATCATGGAAGATATGGAGATGGAAGTCACCTTGGAAGACGGCGTCCTCGGGGTGCAACTGTTTATACCCTCGGTGCGGGCGGATCTGTTGCCCCAAGCGGACGCGCTCCTTGACGCGTTTGACCGACTTCACTCCCCTTTGAGTATTCTTAAAGTAGAGGACGGCTATTTGGTGGGCGGGGGCTGCGAGTTTACCCCCGATCTTGCCGAGTTCGTCCCCCTGTGGCGAGCGTACGGCGATCCCGACGTCTACGAAATACTCTTGACTTTGTGTTCGCTGACCGACGCGCCCGACGAGAGCGCGTTCGAGCCCATGCCCGACGACCCGTTTGAGGAATCTATATGAAATCGTTGACTCAACTGTTCCGAATAGGGGTCGGTCCCAGCTCCTCGCACACCATGGGACCCCTGCTTGCCTGCCAAGCCATCGACTCCCGCCACCCGGGCGCTACCTTCGACGTGACCTTGTACGGCTCGTTGGCGTTTACGGGCAAGGGACACGGCACCGACACCGCCATCTTGCGCTACTTCGGCGAGCGGGTCAAGGTGCGTTTCGATTACGATACGCCCTGCCCCCATCCCAACACGATGGACGTGGTCGCCCATCTGCCCCAAGGGGACAAGACCTATCGGGTATTTAGCGTCGGCGGGGGCGCGTACCGCATAGAGGGCGAGCCGTTTGCCGAACCGGAAGAAGTGTACCCCCAACGCAACTACGCCGAGATCGCCGACTACTGCCACCGCAATCGCTTGCGTTTGCCCGACTACGCCTTTGGCTACGAGCCCGCGATCAAGCCCTACCTCGACAAGGTGTGGCGCACCATGAAAGAGGCGGTGGAAGAAGGGCTCCGAGCGGACGGGGAACTTCCCGGGGGATTGCACGTCAAGCGCAAAGCCAAGGTGCTCAAAGAGCAAAAACTACCCGTGGAGCCCGACGAGATCAAGATGAATCGCTTAGTGTGCGCCTACGCCTACGCCGTCGCCGAGCAAAACGCTTCGGGCGGGGTGATCGTGACCGCGCCCACTTGCGGGGCTTCGGGGGTATTGCCCGCCGTGCTGTACTATATGCAAAAGAAATACCGCTACACCGATCAGGAGATCGTCCGCGCCATAGCCGCCGCGGGCGTGGTGGGCAACGTGGTCAAGACCAACGCGTCCATCTCGGGCGCGGAGTGCGGCTGTCAAGCCGAGATCGGCACCGCCTGCTCGATGGCGGCGGCGGCTTTGGCGGAGTTGTACAAACTGTCCTTGGAGCAGATCTCCGCCGCCGCGGAGATCGCCATGGAGCACCACTTGGGGCTGACCTGCGATCCCGTCAAGGGGTTGGTGCAAATCCCCTGTATCGAGCGCAACGGGGTGGCGGCGACCCGCGCCTTCAACGCTCTGTCCTTGGCGACCTTTTTGTACTCGGCGTCCCAGATCACCTTCGACGAGGTGGTGCACACCATGTACGAGACGGGCAAAGACTTGGGCGGGGACTATCGAGAGACCGCCAAAGGCGGGCTTGCCAAACTCAAATAACGGAGAGGATTCTCCGTTTTTTTGTTTGCTCGGCGGATCATTAAGAGTTTTTTGGGCAAAACGAGGGTCAAGGACTATCTTTTGCCCGATAAGTATGATATACTTACAACGTCGTTTCGTGACGAAACCAACGTTACAGAGGATGGAAGTATGAAAAAAGTTTTGCCCTTTGTTTTGATCACTTTGCTGATCGCCTGCCTCACCCTCGCGCTGTGCGCTTGCGGCGAGACCGGCGACCCTGTTTCCGCTCCCGTTATCCGTTCCTACCGCCTTAACGACCAAGGCCATTTTATCGCGGTCTACGAGGGGGGTGAGACGAAGGACTTGGGAGATTTTAGCCAAACGATCGCCTCCAACATCGACTCCATCTCCGTCTCCTTTGACGACTACTACGTCGTGGACGGGATCAAGACGAGCATCCGCGCCCATCAACCCTACGCCTACTCCATCGACAAAGACGCCCACCTCGTCGCGCACTTTGCGGACGGGACGACCCAAGACTTGGGCGATTTTGAAAGAGAATTGTTTTCCGCCTTGACCGACGTACGCGTGAGCGACAAGGGCAATTACGTCATCAACGGCTACCATACCGACATCCCCGCCAAAGTGGCAAAAGAATATCAAATCCAAAACGGGCACCTTTTTGCCGTCTACGCGGACGACGAAAAAGAGGATCTGGGGGAGATCGACCTACCCCAAAGCGGACAGCCTTCCGAGCCGCAGCCTCTCGACCCCCAACCCGTCGCCGTCACTTCGGTCGAGATCGCAGAGGACGGCTACTACGTCGTCAACGGCAACAAAACCTCTATCCAAGCCAAACGCCCCACCTCTTACACCGTCGACGAAGATCGCTTGATCGCCCACTATGCGGACGGGACCACCCAAGACTTGGGCGAGATCGAACTTCCCGCTCCCGAGCAAAAACCCGTGGAGTCGATCACCGTATCGGCGGACGGCTATTACGTGGTAGACGGGGTCAAAACCAACATCAAACAAGTCAACTACTACACCGTGTCCTACGCGGGAGAGGGGATCAGCCTATCCGCGGTCAAAGTGCAAGAGGGCGCTACCCTGACCCAACCCTCGGTAAGCCGTACGGGTTATACCTTGCAAGGGTGGTACGACGGCGCCGACAAGTGGGATTTTGCCCGCGACGAAGTCAACGCCCACACCACCTTGACCGCCCGTTGGACCGCCAACACCTATACCGTATCCTTCGAGACCGAACACGGGGTCAAACCCGCCGACATGACCGTGACCTACGGGCAAAACTTCACCTTGCCCACCCTTGCGGACGACGGCGACTACGCCTTCGGCGGGTGGCTGTATCAAAACAAGCCGTTTGAGAGCGGCAAGTGGTCGATCGCTTCCTCGATCACCCTTACCGCCAAGTGGAGCGGCGCGGGACAACCCTACACGTTGAGTTACGGGCTGTACGAGGGAGACTACTACGAGGATATCACCACCGAGGTGTTGCAAAGTAGCACCCTGTTGCGCTCCACCCTCAATAGCATTTTGGCTTCCACACACGTCAAGCGCTCGTATGACCAAGCATATACCGATTTGGTGACCATAGATAGTTACGATGGCAGAACAGTAGAGTGCTTGTACACAGGGCAAAGGCTCAAAGCCAGCCGCTCCGCCAATTGGAATCGTGAACATACTTGGGCAAAATCGCACGGATTTCCCGAAAAGGGCTGTTCTTCGTATTATGCATATTCTGATCTGCACCACCTACGTGCGACTGAGATGACAATCAATTCCTCTAGGAGCAACAGTTATTTTAATATCGTTTCCAATCCTACTAACAATGACAAATATGGCAACCGTTGGACCGGATCTTCTTTTGAGCCACGCGATGCAGTCAAAGGGGACGTCGCCCGAATACTGTTCTATATGGTAGTCAGGTACGAGGGCAATTCCAAAGACAACAATTTGGATTTGGAATTGACAGACGATACTAGTTTGGCAAGTAAATCTTCCACCGGAACGGCAGGATGGATAGGCATTTTGTCCACCCTCATCAAATGGTCTTTCCAAGACCCCGTGGACAGCAAAGAGTTGGTCCGCAACGAGCGCATCTTTGCTTTGCAAAAGAATCGCAATCCCTTTATCGACTACCCCGAGCTGGTCTACTACCTCTACCCCACCGAGTGCGAAAGATTGGGGTACCACGTGGAAGATTTGGGCGATCTGATCAAATACAATCTCAAAGATGACGAGGCGATTGCAAACGCCCAAAGCCTTATCGACGCCATCGGCTCCGCCTCGGACAAAAAAGCGGCATTAGCCCAAGCGCAAGCCGCGTATGACGCGCTATCCTACGAATCTCAATGCTTTGTCGACATAGCGAATCTCACGTCCAACGGAGGATCCGGCAGCGGTTCGGGATCCGACTCGGGATCCGACTCGGGAACGGCAGTTCAAGTCGATCCCGACGGGAGCCTTGTGTTTGATTTGACTAATTTAAATGGTTCAACGTCCGGTCAACTCTACGCCGATAGCGTAACGCTCAAATACAACACAACTGCTTCTAATGGATCGGCGGATAAAGGATTGTACAGTCAAAAAAGTGCACCCCTTACCATCACAATAAGCGGATTACAATCCGCAACCACGCTGATAATCAACATGGATGCGAATAAAACCAACAATAGTGGCACCATCACTATCTCGGATGGCGTAACGACAATTTCGCTGAACGTTACACCCCCCGCTAGCACCAAAACGGATTACGTATTTGACGTGTCCGGGCTCGATCCCAACAAGACTTGGACCATCTCCTTTGCAAACACGGGGAGCAATAGTTGGAGAATAGGGAAAATATCAATCTCATAGTGAACCGCAAATACAATTTGAAAAACGTCCCCTTCGCTTGACACGTGCGAAGGGGACGTTTTATTGAGTCGTCGTAACCTTTTTTATAGTTTATTCTTCTTTGCTCTCCCCACTCTTGTCTTCGGCGGCGGACTCCAAGGGCTTGCCGTCGGAAGAGAGGGCTTGGTCGATGGACTCCTCGCTCGCCTTGGGCGGGACGATACCCAGTATCCGCATGGTGGCGAGATCGAAGTCGGGGACTTCGTGATGCTCGGCGGGCTGTTTATTGCCCGACTGCGGGTGCGCCTTGTCGTGCCCTTTGAACAACTCCTTCGACATTTTGTCGATACCCTTATCCATCAAGGACTTGCCGTCCGCAAAGTCCAACGCCTGACGGCGGAAGCCGTGACCGATGATGTCCGAGGTGTTGGTGATGATGAAAAAGCTGGATTGATCGAACTCTTTGGTCTTGCGCTTGACGGTCGAACATTGGGCGGGATTGAGCACGGTGATGACGATATAGCGCAATTCGCCGGTATAAGCGCCCATGCCGCGCACGACGGTCGCGCCGCGGTGCAGCTCGTTGCTGATGTAGTCGCACACGGGTTTGGGATTGGAAGTGATGATCATGATCTGCTTTTTGTGGTTGAGGTTGTCGAGCAAAGTGCTCTGTACTGCAACTTGGATAAGGAGCGCCATCACCGAATACGCCGCCTCTTTCCAACTGGTGGCAAAGCCCGAGCAGAGCGCGATGGCAAACTCCACCAACAGCATGGACGTGGTGATGTTGAAAGTGGTGTACTTTTTGACGATCATGGTGATGATGTCGGTGCCGCCCGTGGACGCCGAGCAATTGAACAAGATCGCCCCGCCGCCTGCAGAGAGCGCCACCGCAAACATCAAGTCGAGGATGCGGTCGCCCGTGAGCGATTGGGTGACGGGAAGGATATACTCCATGCCCCAAATAAAGCCCGAAAACAAAAGGGAACAATAGATGGTCTTGAGGCCCATATTGCGTCCTAAGACGATGATACCGACGATCAACAACAGAGCGCTGATGCCCGTGACCATCATACCCAGCGAATCCCATCCGGGGATAGCGGCGCGAAGGATGATGGAGATACCGCTGACGCCGCCCGTCACGAAGTTGTTGGGCGACTTGAAGAAGTAGACGCCCGAAGCGGCCAAAACGGTGCCTAAATTCATCAAAAGAAAGTTGATAACGTTCCTTTTGGTAATCTTGATCTTGGGGAGTGGCTTTTTCATAAACACAGTACCTTGTTGGTTTTCTCTTTGTCCCTTGCCCCTTTGGGGGCACTTGTACTGTACCACGATTTGGACGGGGTTGCAAGCGTTTTTGCAAAGATTGGCGGGGAGATTGCATTTTGGCAAAAAATGGGCTACAATATAAAGAGAAAAGTCAAGGAGTTTGGTTATGAAAGTCAGATACAACGAAAACGCCGAATTGGTCGCCAGCCTCAAAGAAGCGCTAATCCGCAAAGACGGGTATTGCCCCTGTAGACGGGAGCGCATCCCCGAAAACAAGTGTATGTGCAAGGAGTTCCGCGACCAGATCGCGGATCCCAATTACGAGGGCTACTGCCACTGTATGCTCTATTACAAGGAGAAATAATGCTGTCTTTGACTTATCAAAAATACGAAACAGCCCTGTCCGACCACCCCCTTTTGTTGGTGGACTTTTTTGCCGAGTGGTGCGCCCCGTGCAAGATGATGGAGCCGGTGCTTGCCGATCTCGAAAAGGCGCGCCCCGAGATCGCCGTGGCAAGGGTGAATATCGACAAGGAGGACGATCTGGCGGTGGAAAACGATATCTCGCTATTGCCGACCGTGGTCTTGTACCGTGACGGCGTGGAAGTGGAGCGCTTCGTCGGCACCATGACCTTAGCCCAACTCTCCGCCAAACTCAAACTTGCCTTGGGCGAAAGTTGACAAACCGTAGCGAATAATGCAATAATAATTGCATGGACTTATTTGCGTGGGACAAAAGCATATACCCTACCGTTGGCGTCGCCGTATCGGGCGGCGTGGACAGTATGTGCCTGCTCCACGCTTTTGTGTCTATGGGACAAAACGTGGTGGCGTTGCACGTCGAGCACGGTATCCGAGGAGAAGACTCCTTGGCGGATATGCGCTTGGTGGAAGACTACTGCCGCACGTTGGGCGTTCCCTGTCTATCCACTCGGGTAGACGCGCCCGCTCTTGCCGAGCAAAGGCGGATCGGGTTGGAGACGGCGGCGCGCACCTTGCGCTATCGCTTTTTTCGACAAGTGTTGGACGAGGGCAAAGCGGACGTCGTCGCCACCGCCCACCATCTCGACGACCAAGCCGAGACGGTCTTGATGCACCTATTGCGCGGATCGGGTCTGCAAGGATTGACGGGGATACGCGACCGAGAGGGGTACGTGCGCCCCTTACTCGGAGTATCGCGAGAGGATATCGTGCGCTACGCTAAGGAACACGGCGTGCCCTACTCGGAGGACGCCACCAACCTTGACACCGACTACACCCGCAACTGGCTGCGCCACGATCTTTTGCCCCAAGTGGAGACCCGCTACCCCGGCTATCGTCAAGCGCTGTCCCGACTGTCCAAAGCCGCCAAAGAACAAGTGGACTTGCTGAACGAGATAGCGATACGCCCTACCCGCGAACTCCTTGGCATGAGTTTGCCCTTAGACGCGTTGTATCAGCCGTCCGCCCTTGCCAAGTGGAGCATACGCTTGTCAATCAAGCCGCTAAGTGGCGCCATCGACTTGGAAGACAAGCACTACCAAGCCATCCTTGCCCTCAAGGACAAGCCCAACGGTACGGGATTCGACCTCGCCCAAAAGGTGCGCTGCAAAAAAGAGGAAAGAGCGGTTTGGTTTTGGAAGGTCGTGCCCCAAGTGGATATCCCCTTTGCGGAAGGGACGCACGTCTTCGGCCGCTACCGCATCGTGGTGCGACCTCATCTCGATAGCGACCCCTACTACTTCGACTTGGACAAGATCCCCCAAGGCGCGAGGATACGCACCAGAGCGGCGGGGGACTATATCCGCAAATTCGGCGGCGGGACCAAGTCCTTGGGCGACTACTACACCGATCGCAAGTTGGGTTATCCCATGCGGGAGATGCCCGTGGTGGCGATAGACGATCAAGTGTTGATCTGCCCCGCCGATATATCCAAAACGGTCGCCACAGACCGCAACACCACACGAGTTTACACCATGATTTGGGAGGAAATATGAACTTACATCAAGATACGTGCATGGTCCTGTTCGATCAAGAGACCATCGCCAAGCGAGTCGCCGAATTGGGACGCCAAATCACCCGAGATTATCAGGGCAAAAACCTGTTGATGATCTGTACCCTACGCGGAGCAAGCGTGTTTTTTTGCGACTTGATCCGCCATATCGACCTACCCCTCAAGATCGATTTTATCGCCACTTCGAGTTACGGCTGTTCCACCACCACCTCGGGCGAAGTGCGCATGATCAAGGACACGTCCGAGTCGGTCAAAGGCAAGGACGTCGTCATCGTGGAAGACATCATCGACTCCGGCCTGACCTTGTCCTTCCTCAAAAAGATGTTCGAGGCAAGGGAAGCCGCCTCGGTCAAAGTGTGCACCATGTTGGACAAACCCGAAGGGCGCAAGGTGGACTTTAAGGGAGATTACGTGGGATTTGAAGTACCCAACGCCTTCGTGGTGGGGTACGGACTGGACTACGCCGAAAAGTACCGCAACCTGCCCGACGTGTGCGTACTCGACCCCAAGATCTATTCGTAATGCGTATCCCCCCGAGTCTCGTCTCCATCGCGCGATCTCTCCCCTCGCCTTTGTACGTCGTGGGCGGTTGGGTGCGCAATATGATCGCGTACGGCGAGCCGAAGGGGACGGATATCGACGTGTGCGGGGCGCTTACCCCCGCCGAGTTGCGGAAAGCCCTTGCCGACGCCCCCGTCAAAGTCGTGGACGTCAATCCGCGCATAGGGACGGTGTTGTTGAGCATGGGGGACGACCGCTACGAGTACACCACTTTCCGCCGCGACAGCTACCCCTTGGGCGGGGCGCACAGCCCTACCGACGTGACCTTTGTCACCGACGTCAAAGAGGACGCAAAGAGGCGGGATTTTCGCTGTAACGCGGTGTACTACGACGTCCGACTCGGCGAAGTGGTCGATCCCTTGGACGGGGTGAGCGACATAGGCAAACGACTGATCCGCTGTACCCGCACCCCACGGGAAGTGTTTAACGAGGACGGACTGAGGATATTGCGACTGGTGCGCCTATCCGCAAGGCTGGGCTGGAAGATCGATCCCGATACCTACGTTACGGCGCACGAAATGCGCAAGCAACTGTCCGACATCTCGGCGGAGCGCAGACGGGTGGAATTGGACTCTATCCTGCTTGCCGACGTAGCCTACGGCAACGAGCAAGGGGTAAGACGCGGGCTCGAATTGCTGTCCGATCTCGACTTATGGGAGTACTTAACGGGCTACGTGCCGTCTAAGGCGCGCCAAGTAGCGGCGAGCTCGCTCCCGCCGCAAGCGGAGCTTCGTTTGTCCGCCCTACTGTGGGACAAGTCGGAAGAGGAGATCGAAGCCATCCTCGGCAAGGACGGATTGAAGTATAGCAACAAACAAGTAGACAAAACGATCGCCTATCGGTCGATCGCCATTGAGGCGTTGTCCGATCTGTACCGAGCCGCCGCAAAGGGGGCGGGCGAGATCGACCAAGGCGCGAGCCGATTGCTTGGGGTCATGGGCTACGCGCAGTTGGCAAACGGGCTCTTGGTAGCCGAAAAGACCCTCTTGGACGACCACGTCCCCCTCTCCCCCAAGGAATTGCCCCTCAAAGCGGACGATCTCAAGAAGTTGGGCGTACCCGATCGCTATTTGGGGGTCGTCCTCAAGGAATTGGTCCTCTATTCGATAGACAACAGGCGCAAGTACAGCCGTGAGGAATACTTGCTAAAAGCGAAAGAGTTAAAGGAGAAACACACATGTTGATCGCGGTATTGATCGTCAGTTCGATTGCGTTGGCGCTGTCTTTGGGGACGGCGATCTTGGCGTTGGTGGCCCTATCCCGTCAAAAGAGGGGCAAAGGAGCCGACGAGGAGATCGGCAAGCAACTCTCTCTCAACAACGACAACCTCGTCAAGATGCTGACCTTGCACAACCAAACGGTGGACGACAATCTGCGAAAGACCCTTTCTTTCGCGCAGGAAAACACCGAAAGGCAAAACCGCCAAACCGAGGAACTGTCGGTCAAAACGCAAGCGAGATTGGACGCCATGACCAAAGCCATGTCGGACAACTTGGCGACCCAGCGGCAGGAACTCAATTCAAGCGTCAACGCACTGCGAGCGAGCATGGAAGCCAAACAGAGCGAGCAGGTCAAGCAAACCACCGAATCCTTGGCGGCGCTAAGGCAGGAACTCAACGCCCAATTGGCGGTGATACGCGAGCAAAACGCCAAAGAAATGAGCGAAATGCGGGGCGTGGTGGACAAACAACTGCACGAAAACTTGGAAAACCGCTTGACCCAATCCTTTGGACTGGTCACCGACAAACTGCACGAGGTGTACAAGGGTTTGGGCGAAATGAGCGCGCTGACCACCGACGTCAAAGCCCTCAAAAACGTGCTGTCGGGAGTCAAGACCCGCGGCACTTGGGGGGAGATCAGTTTGCGTTCGCTACTCGAACAGTTGCTCGCCCCCGAGCAATACGTCACCAACTTCCACGCCTCCCGCTCGGACGGCGGCGTGGTGGAGTTTGCCATCAAGATGCCCGGGGTGGACGATCAACCCGTGTATTTGCCCTTGGACTCCAAGTTCCCCTTAGAAGACTATCAACGCTTAGTCGAAGCCTCGCAATCGGGCGATCAAGCGGGCGTGGAAGCGAGCGGCAAAGCGTTGGAAGCGAGGGTCAAGAGCGAAGCGATGGCGATAAGGGACAAGTACCTGCGCCCGCCCAAAACCACCGATTTCGGCATTTTATACCTACCTGTGGAAGGGTTGTTTGCCGAAGTGACCCGCAATCCGGGCCTCGTCGAGCAACTGCAAACCCAATTCCGCGTGATCGTGGCGGGGCCCACCACCTTGGCGGCGTTGCTCAACAGTTTGCAAGTGGGTTTCCGCACCTTAGCCATTCAAAAGCGCAGCAAAGAGGTGTGGGATCTGTTGGCGAAAGTCAAGCGCAACTTCGAGTTGTTCGATCGGGATCTTCAGGCCACCCAACGTCAGTTGGCACTGGCGAGCAAGACCTTGGAAGCCACCGACAATCGCACCAAAAAAATCGCTGGGCAACTCAAAGACGTACAATTATTGGAAGGAGAAACGCCCTTGGAGCAGATCGCTTCGGCGGATGAGATAGATGAGGATAAAATGTGATCTGCACCTACATACTACCGCCAGTGACGGACACCACACCCCCACCGAGGTGGTGCTTTTGGCGCAAGCCAAAAGAATGGAAGCCATGGCGATCACCGACCACGATACGGTGGCGGGCGTTGCCGAAGGGCAAAAGGCGGCAAGGCGGGCGGGGATCCGCTTCGTCGCGGGGGTGGAACTGAGCACCTACCTCAAAGAAGAGGTGCATATATTGGGATACAACGTACCCTTTGACGATCCCTCGTTTGCGGACGAGATCGTCAAATTGCAATCCCTGCGCGCCACGAGGGTACAAGCCATCGTGGACAAACTGCGCCGTCACGGGATCAAACTGACGGTGGGCGACGAACTGGACGCACCGTCGGCGGGGCGCAGCCATATCGCCGAACTACTGGTCAAACAGGGGTTTGTCCGCAGCAAAGCCGAGGCGTTCGACAAGTACTTGGGCAAAGGCGCTCCCTGCTACGTGGAAGGGATGCGCGTCACCCCGCAAGACGGAGTCAAATTGTTAAAAGAAGCGGGCGCGGTGCCGGTATTGGCGCACCCCTACCGCTTTTTGCACGACGCCACCATCGGCAAGATGGTGGACGACTTGGTCAAAGTGGGGCTTGGTGGCATCGAAGTGTACTACCCCAACTACGGGGAAGCGGTGCGCAAAACGCTCGAGGGGATCGCCCAAACCCACGACCTCATCGTCACGGGCGGCAGCGACTTCCACTCCAACGACTACGGTGCGCCGGTGGGCAGTACGGGCGCTTACTTGGACGAAAAAGCCCAACGGGTGCTTTTTGACCCGAGATAGAGCCCCTTTTCCCCCCTCGACAGGCCGCCGAGTGTGAAAATTAGACGAAAAAAGGCGATTGCGTCTTGAAAAAGAGAGGATTTGGGGTTACAATAGGATATGAGCCTTAGGACGAAGTACTTACTTATCAACTTGCTGTTTGCGGTGGTCATCACCATAGCCTTTGCGGGCGCACTGGTGGTGGTAGGTATACACTATACTCGTCTTACCGCTCCGGCGCAGAGCGTAAGCAATCTCAACGCCGTGCAACAGGCGTTGTCCCATGCCGCGGACAATCGTTCGCCTCAGGCCATCAAAGCCGCCGAAGCGGAGATCAAACCCAAGGGCTTTGGACTGCTGTGGCTGGACGAGGGGGGCAATCTGCTCTACGACGGGGGCGCCAACCTCGACAAGCGGGAACAGGCGGTCATCCTCGCCACCGCGCAAGAGGGCAAGGTGACTTCGGCATACGGCGTCCTCGTGTTGCAACGGGGGATGGACGAGGGCAAATTGATCGCCTACGACGACGCGGGATACAAGCTACCCGTATTGGCGCGCGACCTCATCATCATGATCTCGTCGCTGTCCGGGCTGTTGATCCTATCCGCCGTACTTAACGCCCTCATTCAAAACTCGTTCGTCATGCCTCGCGTGCGCAAAGCCCGCGACGGCTTGCAACAGTTGTATCGCGGCAACTACGACGTGGCGCTACCCACGACGGGCAAAAAGCGGGACGACGTGGCGCTTTTGCTGGTGGATATCGAAGCGGTAAGGCGCAAATTGAGCGACCTTGCCAAGCAGCGGGAGGCGTTCGACCGCGAGCAAGGGGTGATGATATCGGGCATCAGTCACGATATGCGCACCCCCCTTACCGTCATCAAGACCCACGCCAAAGGGTTGATCGACGGGGTCGCTCAAAAGAGAGGCAAAGCGGGCGAATACTACGAGCGCATCTATCAGACCGCCGACGATATGACGGGACTGGTGGAGAGGTTGTCCTCGTTTGGCAAAGGGCAAAACCGCGAGGTGATGTACAGCTTTGCCGACCGCGATATGGTGGAAGTCCTCAAAGACTTCGTCAAGACCAACTACTACCCCTACGCCGCAAGAGGATTGGAGATCAAAGCCAATCTCCCGTTGGACGACAGGGTGTGGGTATCTTTGGACAAAGAGCAAGCGCTGCGCGTATGGCAAAACATCTGCGACAACGCCCTCAAATACAAGACCGCCAAGACGGGACACCTACTGATCACGTTGACAGCCAAAGGCGATTGGGCGACCGTGACGATGGCGGACGACGGCCCGGGCATCCAAAACTTCGAGGCTGACTACATCTTCGAGAGTTATTACCGCGGCGATCCCAGCCGTACCAACCCCATCTCGGGTAGCGGGCTTGGACTTGCGGTAGTCAAAAGCATAGTTGGCGCACATCACGGAGAAGTGCGAGCATACAACGACCATGGCTTGACCATAGAGATCAAATTGCCATTGAGGAGGAAAAAATGAAAAGAATACTTGTGATCGAGGACGAAAAAGGCATCGCCGACATCGAAAGAGATTATTTGGAACTGGAAGGGTACGACGTTACCGTGGAAAACAACGGCGTCGCGGGACTCCGCCGAGCGCAAAGCGAAAGCTTTGACTTGATGATCCTCGATTTGATGCTGCCCGATATCGACGGGTACGAGATCTGCCAAAAAGTCCGCAAAGACAAGGATATCCCCATCTTGATGGTGTCCGCCAAGACCGAAAAGATCGACAAGTTGCGCGGCTTCGGTTTGGGCGCGGACGACTATATCACCAAGCCCTTCGACCCCGCCGAACTGTTGGCACGGGTCAAAGCCCACCTCGCCCGCTATGAGCGGATCAAGGGCGGTCGCGGAGACAAGGGCGTGGATATCGTCTATCGCGATCTCGTCATCCAACCCCTCTCCCGCCGCGTGATGTTCAAGGGGGAAGAAGTCATCCTCACCGCCAAAGAGTTCGACCTACTCTACTTTTTGGCGTCCAATCCCAACCGCGTGTTCTCCAAGGACAACATCTTCCAAGAGGTGTGGGGCATGCCCCCCTTCGGCGATTCGGGCACGGTGGTGGTGCACTTGACCCACGTGAGAGAAAAGATCCCCATGGATTACATCGAAACGGTGCGCGGTATCGGTTACCGCTTTACCATGACCAACGATTAGGAGGTGCACGATGCTCGGCGCTATCTCGTTCACTTCGGTGGATATGTTTTGGAAAGATCAGCTCCTCGACTTCGTGGTGCGCATTTTGTGCGCCGCAGTCGCCGGCTTTATCATCGGTTTTGAGCGCAAATCCCGTTCCAAAGAAGCGGGCGTGCGCACTCATACCTTAGTCGCCATCGGCGCCGCCGTGATGATGCTGTTGTCCAAATACGCCTTTGCCGACTTGGTGGTGGGCGAATTGGGCGCACGCGGCGCGGACAGCGCGCGTATCGCCGCCCAAGTGGTATCGGGCGTGGGCTTCCTCGGCGCGGGTATCATCGTGTACCGCCGCGATATGCTGAGGGGTTTGACCACCGCCGCGGGTATTTGGGCGACCGCCGGTATCGGTATGGCTTTTGGCGCGGGTATGTACGTCATCGGCACGGTGTCTTTGGTGATACTGCTTGCCGTGCAACTGTTTTTGCACCTGCCCATCGGCGCGTTCCGCACCCGTTTGTTTTTGGTCATTCACGCCACCATTCGCTTGGACGATCCCGCCGTGCTGACCACGGTACGGGAGATCTTCCACGTCAAACGCTTCCTCAAGTTCCGTACCGTCAAGGACGGAGAGACGGCGACCGCCGAATTGGAGATACATACGTACGAAAACTTTACCGCCGAAAAGCTGTACGAGTTGATGCAACAGTACCCCTTCATCCTGTCGGTGGAACAAACCGAAGAGTTTTGATACTGCCTACGGCAGTGCGATATCCCGCCTACCGCGGCGCGAGATATTCCCTACGGGAATGCGATATACCGCTTACCGCGGTGCGATATGCGATTTGACAGGGCAAATCGCGTAATGGAAACGATGAACGAGTGTTCCTTCAAACCGACTTGGAGGAACACTTTTTGTTATCCGATCGATCGGCGCAAGACGACGTACCACATTTGCGTAGCCAATATGTATACCCCTCTTTATTTTTGAAGCCGTTTGTGTTACAATACGCTTGTAACTATCCCGAGGAAGATATCGCTATGAACGATCTTACGACCCAACAACTGCATTCCTTGCGCTTTGAGGTGCAGCAAGAGCCCATCCTTCGACCGTTTGGGCTGTCTTTCGTGGTGGCGGATCCTTCCCTTTTGCCGCCCGCTTCTTCCCCCGACGGACGATGGCACCTGTTTTTTCACACCACGGTACGGGGCGTGTATCACTTTGCGTCCTCGGACGGGATCCACTTCGACAAGGTGGGACGGGTCGTCAAAAACGCCATGCGCCCCAACGTCAACAAGATCGGGGACAAGTACTACCTCTATTACGAGCAAACGCGAAGCCCCTTGGGCAACGGGTTGAGCGTGATCGGTTTGGGGAAATGGCGGTCGCATATCGCTCTGACCGTAAGCGAAGACTTGATCCATTGGAGCAAGCCCCGTCCCGTGATCACGTCGGCGGGCGGATTGGAGTCTAACGAAAGGGGTACGTCCATCTCCAACCCCTTTTTGGTGGCGGTAGACGGAGGATTTCGGCTCTATTATTCGTGCGGATTGACCTTTATCAAAGACTGCGGCTTTTGCGAGCCCACCTACGTGACGTATGCCCAAAGCGACTATCCCGACCACGGTTTCGTCTCCGCTCGACAACCCATCATGTCCCCCGATCCCGCGAGCGAGTATTTCAATCTCTGTTGCGGCTGTCTCAAGGTCTACCCCGTCAAGGACGGCTACGTCGGGGTGCAAAACGGATTGTATCTTAAAGACGGGCAAAGTCATTCGGCCATACTGATGTTGACGTCCAAAGACGGCTTGGAGTTTGCCGTCGATCGCATGCTGGTGGAGCCCAAGCAAGAGGACTTGGGCAGTTGGATGCACCAATACGTGTACGCCAGCCATTTGGTACGAGACGGGGACAAGTTGCGCCTGTACTTCAACGCGCGCGATACCGCGGATATGCTCAAAGGGCGGGAGTGCATCGGCTACGCCCAAGCCGAATTGTAAACCGAGTTTTGCCCAATATCTTCGTTTCGCAAAAAAGGCGTCGAGTTTCGACGCCTTTTTCGTTAGGTTTTGCCCAACCTTGACCTATTGCCACTTGGGGATGGGGCGGAGTTTGACCTTGCGAAGATAGGGCAACCGCTTCCCCAATTCCCGCGACTCGATTGGCGCGCCGTGTCCGAGATAAAGGGTGCAGTCAAGCGCCGACAGCCGCTCCCACGACTCTACGTGGGAAGAGTGGTCGGTCACGATAAAGGGGATAAGACGGGGAGTCGCGGGGATATGCATCGCCACGTCGCCCGCAAAGACCGCGTCGCCTATTCTGTAACTGACGCAATGAGCGGTGTGCCCCGAGGTGGGGATCGCTTCCACGCCGAATCGGGCGTATAGCGCCTCTTTGCCCTCTTGGGTATTCACCGACACGGCGCGTGAGAGTTGCCCCTCGTCAAGGGGCGGAAAAGCGTTGTTGGTGCCGCCTCCGTGGGTGGAGATGGGCAGCACGCACCGCATCAAAGCCGACGTCGCCTGTATGCCCTTGTAGTCGGCAAGTCCACGCTTAAGGGTGGGCAAATGTCCGCTCGCACAGTACAGGGTCGCCCCGCTTTGATCGAGCACGTCCTTCAAAAAGCCCACGTGATCGGCGTGGGTATGGGTGACGAGCACCCCTTGGATATCGGTGGGACACAGCCCGCTTTTGCGGACGAACTTCCAAAAGGCTTTTTCCCCGCCGGGGTAACCCGAGTCGACCAAGAGCCAACCCGCTTGGGTTTGGAATAGATATGCGTTGGCAAAAGAACGGGTAAAGGTAAGTATCTTCATTTTTGTTGGCGCGCCTTGGGCGCTTTGTCCAGCCGGATGGCAAACAGTCTGAGGGCGTTGACGACCACCGTGATGTTGCTAAACGCCATACACAGCCCCGCAACCAAGGGGGATAAGATCCCCGCAAACGCCAAAGGGATAGCTACCAAGTTGTAGCTAAACGCCCAGGCGAAGTTTTGCATGATATTGCGGTACACCGCTTTGGATAGGGACAGCGCCTTGTACACTTGCGATAGACTGTTGCCGCTGACCGTCACGTCCGCCGCCGAGATGGCGACTTGGGTGCCCGAGCCGATGGCGACCGCAAAGTCGGCTTGAGAGAGCGCCAACGAATCGTTGATGCCGTCCCCTACGAAGGCGACTTTGATCCCCTTCGCCTGCAAGTCGGAGATGACTTGCAACTTACCCTCGGGGGTAATGCGGCTGAAGATATGATCGGAAGGGATACCCACTTCCTCTCCTACGGCGAGCGCGACCGAGGCGCTGTCCCCCGTGAGCATATACACGTCCACTCCGCTACCGTGCAGTTTGACGAGCGTATCCAACGCGTCCTCTTTGAGGGTGTCCGCCACCTTCCAACAAGCGACTTCCTCTCCCTCTTTGGCAAGATAGACCACGTCGTCCCGCTTGTACATACGATAGCCGTCCGCCTCTACCCCTTGTCCCGCGATCTCGCGAGGGGAAAGGGCGGGGTCGATGGTCGCGCCTTTTTGCGCAAGGTGGGCGCACAACGCCTTGGCGATGGGGTGTACCGACACGCTCTCCAACGTGTAGGCGATATTGTCCAAGTCGGGGGTGCTGTCCTCTTCCACCACGCCGAATGTGCCCGTGGTGAGCGTGCCCGTCTTGTCAAAGCAGATCGCTTTGATGCCGTGCATCTTTTCGAAGATCTCGCTGTCGTTGTACACCACGCCCATACGCCCCGCGCGGGTAGTACCCACCACGATGGACAACGGGGTCGCCAGTCCCAACGAACAGGGACAGGAGATGACCAACACCGCGATGGCGCGGGAGATGGCTTTGGCAAGTTCCAAATGCAACCCCCAATAGCTTACCACAAAGCACACCGCCGAAAGGAGCAGCACGCCCGGCACGAAAAAGGTGGCGATGCGGTCGGCGATCTTTTGAAGACGGGGCTTTTGCTGTTGGATCTGATACACCTTGTCGATGATAGAGGCAAGGTAGGTCTCTTTGGATAGGGCGGTGACTTCCACTTGGCAGTTGCCCAACACCACGGTGGTGCCCGCCACCACGGTATCGCCCGCCGATTTGTCTTGAGGCATGGACTCCCCCGTCAACATGGATTCGTCCACCTCGACGGTGCCCGAGAGCACTTTGCCGTCCAAAGGCACTCTCGAGCCGGTGGCGAGGACGATGACGTCCCCTACCGCCACTTGTTCCACGGGTAGTTCGATCGTCTGCTTATCCCGCAACACCAAAGCGGTATCGGGCGCTAACGCCATCAATTCCCGCAACGCGCGGGCGGACTTGACCTTGGCTTTGCCCTCGATATACTTGCCCACCAAGATGATGCTCAAAAGCATCGCCGCGGTGTCGAAGTAGAGCATATGCTCGTGGTAGCCCAAAAGCAGCACGATGGAGTACACGTAGGCGACCAACGTCCCCAAAGACACCAGTACGTCCATGCCCAATATGCGCTGTTTGATATCGCGGATTGCGCCCAAAAAGAAGCGACCGCCCGCCAGCACTTCCACCACCGTACACAGCCCGAACTGCACGTAGTTGACCCAATGCGGGTAGTGGACGGACGCCATCATCAAAAACATGCACACCATAAGGGGCAAGGTAAACGCCCAGCACACAAGTAAGCGCACGAGTTCCCAATCCACCTTGCTCTCCTTGTGGAGCGAAAAGCCCAAGGTCTTGAGTTTGCGGGCGATCTTTTGCTCGTTCCACTTAGCCGAGTCGTAGGTAAACACCCCCTCGTTTTGGGCGAGCAAAACCTTGACGTCTATGCCCTCCTCCTTGCCGAACGCCCTCTCGATGGACGCCGAGCAGTTGGTGCAGTGCATGCCGTCAATGCCGCAAGTTTTGGTGATGACTTCGTTATTCTCTTTCATTATTTCGCCTCGAATCCCGCCTCGCAAATGGCTGCCACGATCGCCTCGCGGGAGACTTTTTTGGGATTGTAGGACACGGTCACCGTTTTGGCGTCCTTGTCCGCTTTGCCTTTGGCGCCCGCCTCGGCGCACGCTTTTTCCACCGTTTGCTCGCAGTGGTGGCACATCATGCCGTTGACGCAGATTGTTTCTTCGATTTTGCCAAACATATTGAACTCCTTTCCTTCGCGGCGACGTCGCCGCAAACACATATTTCCTATCACAATGGTAGACAATAAGATTCATACTCATTATAAGTATGCTCAAGAGGGCTTGTCAAGCCGATTTGCGGATTAAAAGTGAAATATTATTCAGATTTTGGCTATTTGCCGAAATTGCGCAAGGCACGCTTGGTCCCCATGTAGACGGGGGGTAGCAAGATGAGCGAGGACCCCACTCCCACGATACATTGGGCGATCTCCCACGGAATATCCGCCAACGTCCAGGCGACCCACCCGCGCTCGAACATCAACACGCTCGACCCGTGATAGATCCAGGTGGTCACAACGGCGAAGGTCTGCCCGAAGAGGAAGCCGTGCAATCCCGCGATGAGGGCGACGAGCCATATTTTTTTGAGGAAAGGTCCTTTGATCAGGCGGGTGAAGTTGAGCAACGCGATCAGCCAAAACCACGCCAAAAACATGGTGGGGATAGAGATGAAGATGGGCCACATCCCGCCCGAGATCATGCAGTCCAAACATACGTAGATGAGCAAGATGGGCACCAAGGGCTTAAAGCCCACCAAAAAGAAATAGTAGGTCAGCAAAAAGGTGACGAGTTGCACGTACGGAACGGAGGAAAAGGCCAGATCGGTCAACACCAAAAGCACCACGAGCAACGCGGTGGTGGTGAGCCTAAGACCCGGCCTTAGCTCGTTCCAGTCGATGATATTAGCCGACGTAGGGTTTTGTTCCACCGATCTCGCCGTCCCAACCGTCAATGACGATGGTGTATACGGTCAAGCCGTCCACCGGATCCGAGGTCGCACCGTTGGACATAGAGCCGTTGTAGGCGCAATACGAGTATTGGAAATCCGCGTCGATATAGGCGGTTTCGGCGTCGAAGTGCCCGCCGCTGATAAACCACGAATCACCCGAGAACAGCAGGTAGTCGGAAGACGAGAACGAGATCTTGTTGAGACCGTTTTCGTTGGTGGCGGCAGCCGCTAATGCTTCGGACACGTGCACTTGACCGGCTTTGACAGCGATGTCTTTGCTCGCCAACAATTCGCCGTCCAATTTGGTCACGCCCAAACTGTCGGTGCCGTTAAAACGGCGGACTTCCAAACGGAAGGTGGCGTCTTGGGATGCCGGCTCGCTCTTACAGCCGACGAAGACGACCGCGCAAGCGGCGGCGATCATCACCAAGCACAGGACGATAGAAAGGATTTTGATGCTCTTTTTCATGATGTTTATTCTCCTTTTTTGCGGGGTTTCCCGCTTGTTTTGCATGGGCATAGGGGCGATTGTCGGCTCCCCTCGGCGGGATCGCCCGCCGAGCAAGCGGTCTTGGGCATATACGCCCGATTCCGCTACAAAAATAGCCCCCGAATCTTAGGGGGCAAAGAAATTGCCTCTCCGAAGAGAGGCAAGCAAAACGCGACAAACAAACGCACCCATCGTGCGCCATCGTCGACGGCTACTCCTGCTTGACCCCAAGAATATACGCGTCACTTCCCATAAGGCAGGTCTTCCGACTTGAGTACGAAGTACAGTTACGGTAATGGCTGTTGCGGCGGATTTTCACCGCCATTCCCACTGTTGACAGCTTGCGACGAGCGCTTCTGAACCCTACGGTGTTATTGAGTTACTCCCATTGTAACATAGACGCAAGGAAAAAGCAAGGGAAACAAACAGCGCAGCCTAAGGACTACGCGCAAGAGATTATCCAGTCGCGATATGATGTACCGCGTTGCGGTGTGATCTGTTGCCACTGTGCGGCAATGTGATATATCCCTCATGGCTTCCCCGAGGCATATTTTGGTGTTTCATAGATGATTCCGGATCGTTTTTAGATACCATTTCCCGACCGAAGCGAGGATTTAGCCCACGGATTTTGCGTGGATCTACCCCGCCTTAGGCGGATTTAATCCGAGCGGA
>CADBTQ010000042.1 GCA_902797685.1 uncultured Eubacteriales bacterium
CGGCGCCTTCCGTCACGCCCATCTCTTTAGCAATATCGACTTTCTTCATTTCAAGATACTTGAACTTGAAGTAGGCTTGCGCCTGCCGCGCCGTGAGCCGCGATTCCAACCACTTTTGTTTTCGCTCAAGTCGCTCGTCTTCTATCTGCGCCAATTCGTCTTCGAGTTCTTCTTCCTCGCGTTTCTCCCACACGGTCTCAATATCCGATTCCGGATCGGCAAACTCAAAGCCTGCTTCTTCGAGCATATCCAAAGAGACGTGCCGACGCGTTTCTTTCCTGTCCACTTTCTGCTCGTACTTCTCAAGCTCGTAGAACACTTCCGCGACTTCGTCCGTCACTTCCAATTCTTCTTTATGCCCATCGGCAAAGGTGTATAAGATAGTTTTCATTGTTCAATATATCAAAGTATTACTTTTTAGTTGAATCTTTTTCGGCTTTTATTGCCTTTATTGATTGTAACTCTTTAGCGTTTTTCTCATCTGAGAACTCAAGGAGTAGGTTTATCATATTGTTATACTTCATTTTTATACTTTTGCTATATCGATAATCATTTAACATCGAGATTTTTCCTCTTTTCATTTTTTCATAATCAAGCAAATCACTTATCTTAAATAAAACGGAATGATAGGTTTCCTTGATGTATAAAAGGATTTCGCTTAATGGCTTTTCTTCTTTGTCAAAATCCAATACACAACAATCGCTTATTTTTGCGGCCAATTGCTTTATTTCAGAATCGAGTATCAACTTATAGCTTTCTGTCGACGTTTCATACAATGCCTTTAATGCAAAATATGATTCATGGTTCCAATGGTTTTCAAACAACTAATGTGATTCAAAGAGCCAAAAATATAACTATATTCATTATCTTCGATCTCTCCTATATGCTCTTTTTTGTATTGTTTGACTGTACCTTTTAGGCTTTCAACTAGATTATCAAGTTTATTATAAGAGAATTTACGTTTATTATAGTCATACTCGACCTCAAGCGAAGTGCATAATTCTCTAATCTTGTTTCTATCAATCGCTATATCCGTTTTTGTTTTGGGTAAAAACTTTAAAACCGGTTTATTTTTCTCATCGTTAAGTAATGAAAAAAGTGCCCCTACTTTTTCATCTAAATAACATACTTGAAACCGATAATAAGGCGAATGTTCAAAATGAACACTTTCTACTTCTTCATGATTGATACGACAACAAATAGGACCACGAATACCTATTAACCCTACTTTTTGGCATTCATCCCATAATCCCACGTCAAGGTCAGTAACATTATAACCTCCAACACAAAAAGATAAAAAAGAACAAACTGATTCCCAACAGTTAATAATGAATGATATATCTTGGCGTTCCTCAAATTCCAAGCGAATAAAGGAATTGAGGGAACCAAGACTAAGTTTATCTGGATCTAAGTCACTTCTATCAACTATAACAGCGAAGGAAATAATGCATTTTTTTCCTTGAATCTCTGTATTGAAGGATTTAGCATAATCTTCGGGTAAAAGCCATTCTATTCCAGTTCTATTAAATCGCTTATCATTGCCAAATATTACTTTAGGTGAAAAGACGGAATTTACCGGTTCTCCGCTAAAATCAATTGCGGAAAAACCCCTCAAATCCTTATGTGCATCTTTGAGTATAGTATTATTGGTATGTGCCACCGCATCTACAATGAGAGAAACTGTGCCTTTGTAATAACATAAAGGACCTTGCTGTTCTGCCAAAAGAAACGCCACATCATTTTGTCGGTTGTCAACTCCATATACCCATCCTAATGCATCAAAATTTCCTCTTTCTTTACACTTAGTCTTAAACTCTTCCGTTTTTTCTTTTGATGTGGTTATTTCTAATAAATACCCTTTTGAAAACGCAAAGAAACACTCTATATCAAAGAATTTCATAAATCCAGAACAGTTATCTATTTTTTGTCCCATCACAAACTCCTTCGTTTTGGTTTTTCTATTATCAACACAACTATTTATTTCTATATTAGTAGTATCAATAGCCGCCGTAGTCCTACTATGAATAATATCGTATCCGTTTTACTTTGTAAACAGTCATCTGTCCCAATATTGGTACACCTCAACCATATTCATTCGGAACGTATTAGTTTTTCCTATTTCACACAACGAGTTTCTTTCGTTAAAGGCGAATTATTAAACTATCTGTCAAAACCCATTGTGTTTGATTTGAATAATCTGTCTTGCCTTCCTTGATACAGTCGTTTATATCAGATATAAATTGTTCTCTAAATAACTCGGGCAAACAGTTTTTTAAATTGATGATATTAGCCCATAACGAACAGTTGCCATCTCCGACGCTACATTTCTTCAGATTCCTATTGTCTAACAGAAACCTATTATGACTTACTTCGTTTCTTAAGGTGACAACTGCGTATAAGTCTTTGGCTAGATTCGATAGTCCATTAGGTTCCTTGTAATATACAAACAATGCTTTCTTGTCAGTTTTGCAAAGCCTTTGTACTTGTGTTATCAATTGAGAAAAGGTTAGTTCTGATAAGGCGGTAAATAGTGTTCCATACTTTTTGAGATTGTCATCCATAGTCGCGGAAAGTTTTAATTCTCCAACCTTATTGCTGTACTTGTTTGTAATATGAGCGCGTATGCTTTCCTCTAATAAACCGATGTATTTATACAGGACGCGCCGTATCCGTTTATCATAGCGAAATGCTGTTGCGATTTCGGCATAAGTGACTTTTTCACCGGAAAAGCTTTCCAAATACTGACAAACATGATCATGCTCTTCAACCCCTCGGTATTGAAGATAATGTACCGATTTCTGTTTTTCTTCTTCGGAAATAATAATCTTTTCCCAAAATTCTTCGTATGTCATAACAAACTAACTCAAAATTTCGTTGATTGCATGAATCAAAATCGAAAAAGAAGCAATATCTTCTTGTCTTGATAGGTGTTGGTTCTTTAATTCAAGATATCTTTCTCTCAAATCATTCCATTTGCCACTATCCTTGATTGCTTTTATCTTGGTTTGATAGTTGCGAGAGTGCCTCACCTCATTCCAATAATATTGTCCTGTCGTTTTGTTGTGTACTATCTTTAGATAGTTTCCATTGTTTCCCTCACACATAATTGCAACGTCAAACGAAAAATACAATCGGTTTTCAAAAACAAGCTTTGAAGTGATTACCGAGGTTGAATTCTCTGCGGGCTTAAACCCCAGTTTGGGATTCGCTTCATTAAAAGCCTTGATAAACAATTCCTTTATCTGTTTTGGATTATTAACAAGACCCTGCTTGTCTTTTTGTAAAATAAAGTTATAATCCAAATCAAACTCGCCATTCTCACCGTTTTGCGTAATAAGATTATTGCTCCCACTGCCAATAAGGTTGAATTGGAAAGTGAAGTAATCCTTTAACCAACTTTGTTGAACGCTCTTGATGATGGTTTCGCAAGCTATTTTTAAGTCCTTTAGTTTTTGTTTGTCATTTACATACTCAAACATAACCTTACCCCTAAAACTATCTATCCTATTTATAAGCAATTTCCGCTTGCTTTTTGTAGAATGCAATCCCCAGTTCCAGAACGCTGAGTCCCTGCGATTCGAGAGGAGAAGCGTATTCTTTTTCATCAATTTGTTGTAAAGCTTCTTGAGACAAGGCGCGCAGTTGCTTTGTTATCGTATCTGCGTTGGTGCTTGTTGTATCCAATACTTTTACTTCAATAATAATTGCGGGCAAACTCTTATTATACGGTACCATTTGAATGTCAAATCGACCGTTACCCGCTTCACGATTGGAAATTACGCTATAAAGGTCGTTCATTACAGCATATAGTCCTAACATCAATCCGTGATAGAAGCCCTCGTTAGAGGTATCAAAAAAACTGACGGTTTGTTTGAGATAGCGTTCAAGGTGTTGCCGCATTCCTACGACGTCGCTATCTATGATTGACTGTTGAATAGAAGACGCCGTGGATTGCGCGCGCGAGTCGCCGATCGCCGAAAGGATTTCCTTTCCGTAAATACGTTGTATCTCCTTGTTTGGAATGGATACGTAATAGAAAGACGTTCCCGCAACTTTCGGGCTTTTGTTCAGTTTCAAATAACCTGCAATCAGTAAAAAACTGAATATCGTCTGCGGATTGTCTTTGATCTCGGGATAAATGACGGACGTATCAACGTCTGCAAGGACGGATTTACCTTCCAATAAAGCTTGCAGTTTCTCTCTTGTTTCAAGCGGAGATTCCAAAACGATTTGACGAATAATATCATTGCTCCCCGTATTCTGCCAATATGCTTGCGGCAAACATTCGTTTTTAATATAACTGATAACCGACCACGGATTGAAGATTTCATTAGATCCAAAACGGTATCCGTCGTACCACTCGCAAACTTCAGCGAATTTGCTTTTCTTGCCATAAACGGAAAGAATCGTTTTGACTTCCTCTTTGGTGAATCCGAAATACGTGCTGTAGCGCTCTTTCAAAACCGAATTGTCAATGAGATTGTTCATGCCGCTGAAAATACTTTCTTTTGCGACACGCAAAATGCCCGTCATAAAACCGAATGAAAGATGTGAATTATCTTTGAATCCGCCCGAAAACAAATTGCGCATAAACACAATGATTTTCTCATAATACTTTTTCGTATATCCTTGTTGAATCGGAGTATCGTATTCGTCGATGATAATGACAGGTGCTATATCGTAATAGTCATGCAACATCTTCGACAACCTTGCAAGTGCTTCGGTCAATTCTACTTCCGTTTCATTGCCGGACAATAGTTTGTTGTAATAAACGATCTCGTTTTTATCCGCTTTCGCATTCTCGCCGATAATTTCTTTATGGCGAATAAACTCTGTTTGAAACAGCGACTTTATTTTAGCAAAGGTATCTTCCCATGTATCGAACTTAACGTCCTTAAAAGAAAGGTAGATCACGGGATATTTCCCTTGATAAGAGGTGTATTTCTCTCCGTATGCCCATATTCTTTTATCGGCAAAATAACGAGACGTATCCTCATCGCTCTTCTCAAAAAACACGCGAAGCATATCCATCGTCAATGTTTTTCCGAAGCGACGGGGGCGCGTAAACAAGCTGACCTTGGGGAGATCGTCCAATATGTCTTTGATTAGATCGGTCTTATCCACGTAATAATAATGACTAACAGCTTCTTTGAAATCTGACACGCCGATAGGAAGCGGCTTCCGTAAATTTATCAAAGCTCCTCTTTTCGTTCTCCCGTCTACCGGCTTTTCCGCATTCACAGGAATAAGCCATATCCCGTTTTCTTTAACGGCGCCGGGGATTATTCCTCTCCGACAAAGCATCGTGATCCTGCGTTCTTCCAATTCCCATTTTTCAGCCGCTTCTTGTACGTTCATATAAACCATACGTTTACTCTCCTATCGTTGGTTGTTTGTATTATACAGGATTATTCCCGTAATGTCAAGATAGATGTCATGTTATATTCGACAAATATCAAGTTATATGTTAAATTATACCGATAAAATATATAGAAATAAACTGGCAAATAGTCTAAAATCTCATTAGAACATCTTTTCAGACCATTCTTATAAATAGTTCTACACACAACATTGGTTGCATACTAAAACTGTTCAAAAAATATTAAAATGTGATAAGTGTAAATAGTATTTTCACCATGTTTTGATTCTGATAAAAAAATCTTAATTTTTGCGAAATCTGAGGGGAATTCTATAATCCTTTCACACTTGATTTTACCATTATATCCATCAAAATGCTCCTTGTACTTTTTGCAAAAACTCTCAAAATCATCGACTTTTACATAGGAAAGCAAATAGTTATTCTTATAGCCGGAAGCATCGTAAAGGAACAATTTTTCATAGTGTTTATCTATTGTTGATTTATTTAACGAATCTAAATTCATTCCTTCAAGGAATATTTTAGGTTGAAGTTCAGTTCTACAAACCAACAAATCAACTTCTCCTGCCGCTCCACCATTTGGTGAAATCCCTTGATGTTCTTGTCCTCTAACATATAGTCCTTTAAAGTCAAGCAAATCCCTTATATAATAATTTCGATGATCTTCTTCTACAATAATTGTATTTCCTCTATGGTCTTTTCTATCATGGTATACTAAATTAGCTTGCATTAAGGCACAAGCGGTAAGTATATTTGTATTAAAATCATTTTTATCAATTTGCTCCTCTTTCAATATCTCTTTATCCAAAACACTAACGATATCATCGATACATTTTTGAATATCATCAACTCGGAAGCCATTAATAATCGTACCAAAGTATGCTCCCGTTTGGCTTATATTCCACATCGCATTTGTAAAATAGCCGGATACTTTATTTGGTAAAATCATAGAAAATCCAGACTTTAATGTGGGCCCATCAAACATAAGAGAATATATATTTGAATTAATCTCATAAAACCCACCCCTTTGGGAATCATTTAAACATTTTTTTAAATCGTCTAATACGCTTTTTGTCTTTAAAAGATATTCCTTATTCATTCTCAATAACCAACCTTTCCACGCTTATTTAATGTTTTCCAATAATACAATATTCTTATATTTTGAAACTAATATATATCCTCTTTTTTCAATTTAAATGTACCCCAAATATCACTTTCAAATAATTCCATAATACTTCAACGTATCCTTAATTGCTTCCACCATCTTTTCCGACGGGTGTTGACGCGGACGTTTGAGTTCTTCGACGGCGTTTGGCGCATCATACATTGGCAAACCATAACTACGTTTAACTTCGGCGATATAAGCGGTGTGGACTTTGAAACCGTAGTTCTCTTCCACATAAGCTTGTATCATTTTGTAGGTAACCCGCTCCGCTGGTTTATAGACTTGTGCATTCTTTATTAGGGTATCCGTTTGAATACTGTTGTCCTTGTCGAAGTCCACTTTAACTACGATATGACTGTCCGGAATTTTGTGGGAAAGTTGAACCAGCGTTTCCACGTGTTTGGTGCGGGGGAACATATTGTAAGGTTGGGCGAAGTCGATGCGGTAGGCGGCGGAAAGGGTCGCCAAATCTTGCGATAAAGTGATAGGATTGCAGGATATATACACAATATGTTGTGGTTTGGCGGCAAGGATAGAGCGGCAGACTTCCTCTCCCAATCCCGCGCGAGGCGGGTCGGCAAGGACGGCGGATCGAGACAGATCGCCCAAGGCGGACAATATCTCCCCTACCTTGCCTTGATGGACGGTGACGAGATCTTCCACCCCGTTGGCGATTGCCAATTCCTTGGCGTCTCGGCAGGCGTCTTGACTCCACTCCACGCTATCCACTTTGACCCCTTCCTTAGCCAACAGCGCCGAGGTCACCCCGATACCGCTGTACAGATCGACGACGTGGGCGCTCCCCTTGAGCAGGTCGATCGCCTCGCGATAGATCGCGGTCGCCACCCCCGTATTGGTTTGGAAAAAACTGTCGGGGCTTAGGTCGAACTCCACTCCCAAAAGGGACGAGTGAAGGCGTTTGTCCCCCGCGACGAAACGGAAATCGTGCGAAAACACCTCGTTGGTCTTGCGGGCGTTGACGTTGAGCCACAAGGACACGTTGGGGGACAGCTTGGTCAAAGCGGTGTACAACTCGTCCAACCCTTTGGGTTGTTTGGTGGCGACGATCGTCACCATCAGTCCCGTACCCAACCTGCGCGCCACCGCAAAGCGCAACGCGCCTTTGCCCCACTTGGGCTCGTACACGGGATTGCCGCTGTGGTAGCCCCAAGCGCGGATCACGCTGTGCAGAGGGGTGTACCACCGCCCGTGAGCGGGGCAATTCCAACAGTCGATCACCTCTTTGCTGTCGGGATCGAAAAAGCCCAAGGTGACTCTGCCGTCCTTTTGACCGAAGACCCAAGTCACCTTGTTGCGCAAGCCCGTCTCCCCTTTGAGGGGGCGCACGTCCACGTCCTTTTGCACGGCAAGAAGTTTGCGCTTGACCAACGCGGTCTTGTACTCCGCTTCGGCTTCTTCGGAGGCGTGGCGCAGATCGCACCCGCCGCAAGAGCGGTAGACGGCGCAATCCACGTTGACGCGGTCGGATGACGCGGACAAGACCTTTTTGACCTTGCACACGTTGATATTGCCCACCGTCTGTTTGATCTCGGCAAGCACGGTCTCGCGGGGCAGAGCCCCGTCCACCACGTAGCGGCGGGCGCCTTGGTAACACACCCCCGCCAAATCGTCGTCTAATTTGTCTATCGTCAATTTAACGTATTCCATATCAGTTGAGTCCGCTGTTGAAAAGCGTAAAGTAAAATCCGCGTTGCGCCATAAGAGCGTCGTGCGTGCCCGTCTCCACGACGTGCCCGTCTTTCATGACCAATATCACGTCCGCGTCCATCACCGTCTGCAAGCGGTGAGCGACCACGAAAGAGGTCTTGCCCTGCATCAGCGTGCCGAACGCCTTTTGGATCTTGATCTCGGTGCGGGTGTCGATGCTCGAAGTCGCCTCGTCCAGTATCAGCATGGGCGGTTTGATCAGCATGACCCTCGCGATACAGAGCAACTGCTTTTGTCCCACCGACAGACTGCCGTCGTCCTCGATCACGGTGTCGTAGCCTTGGGGCAAACGACGGATAAACGAATCGGCGTACACCTCTTTGGCGGCTTGCTCGATCTCTTCCCTCGTGGCGTCGGGCTTGCCGATGGCGATGTTGTCGGCAACCGTTGCGTGGCGGATCCAAGTCTCCTGCAACACCATGCCGTAGTGGTAACGCAAAGAGGGGCGGGTAAGAGTGCGTATATCCTTGCCGTCCACGTCGATCTCCCCTTTATCCACGTCGTAAAAACGCATGAGCAGGTTGATCAAAGTGGTTTTGCCGCAGCCGGTGGGACCCACGATCGCCACCCTCTCCCCCGCTTTGACCCGAAGGTCGAGGTGTTCGATCAAGGGGCGGTGCGGATCGTAAGCGAAGGACACGTCCTTGACGTCGATATCTCCTCTCGGGGATACCAATCGAGTGGCGTTTGGCTCGTCCGTCTCCTCGGCAGCGTCCAACAACTCCCGCACACGGTCGCAACACACGAAGGCGTTTTGCAACTCGGTGATCACGCCCGAGATCTCGTTGAAGGGCTTGGTATATTGGTTGGCGTACGACAGCATGATGCTCATACCGCCCACCGTCAGCCCCTCGGCAAGCGAGAGGGTACCCGTAACGGACAAAGCGCCCAATGCCGCGACCGCCGCGTACACGATGGCGTTGACCAAGCGGGTGGATGGGTTGGTGAGCGAACTGTAGAACACGGCTTTGGTCGCCACCTTCTCCCACTCGCCGTTGATCTCTTCAAACTCTTTTGCCGCTCGCGCCTCGCCGAGATACGCCCCCACCGTCTTTTGGTGGGTAAACATCTCGTTGACGTAACCCGTTTGCTTGGCGCGGGTCTCGGCTTGGCGAGCAAAGCCCGAATGGATGCGACGGGCGATAAAGCGCGCCACGAACAAAGACAAGGGGGTCAGCACCACCACCGCTAAGGCGATGAGCCAGTTGATGACGAACATAAACACCAACGTCGCCAGGATGGTGGCGACGCCCGATACCAGTTGGCTAAAGCCCATCAGCAATCCGTCGGCGACCGTCTCCACGTCCGAAGTGATCCGCCCCAAGGTCTCCCCTTGGCGATGGGTATCGAGATAAGACAAAGGCAAGCGCATCAGCTTAGCCATCATATCCACCCGCATATCTTTGGTGATACGGAAGGTCAAATTGTTGAAACAAACGCCCGAGACCCATTGGCAGAGGACGTTGACCGCGATCATCACGGCGGTCTGCCACGACAGAGTGGCGATCACGCCAAAATCGACTTGTCCCACGCCCACCATCTCGTCGATGGCGCGCCCGAACAGCACGGGGGTGTAGAGGGTCAAGCCCACCGATACCAAGGTGGTCAGCACGCCCAAAGCGAGGGGCAATTTGACCTTGGCGATATAACGACCCAAAAAACGCAAGGTACCTTTCATCGAACACCTCCCGTCGCTTGGTAAATCTCCCGATAGACGGCGCACGAGGACAACAATTCGTCGTGCGTGCCCCAGCCGACGGCGAGACCGTCGTCCAATACCAATATTTTGTCCGCGCCCTTGACCCCGGTGGAGCGTTGGGAAATGATGAGAAGGGTGCAATCGGTCCCCTCCTTGATCGCCTCTCTCAAAGCCTTGTCGGTGGCGTTGTCCAAAGCGGACGAACTGTCGTCCAAGATCAACACCGAGGGTTTGCCCACCAGCGCGCGGGCGATGGACAAACGCTGCCGCTGTCCGCCCGACAAGTTGCGCCCGCCTTCTTCCAAAAAGGCGTCCAAGCCCCCTTTGGCGAGCACCACGTCCTCGGCTTGGGCGATACGCAAAGCCTGCCACAACTCCTCGTCGGAGGCGGCGGGATTGCCCCACAGCAAGTTGCCTCTGACCGTATCCGCAAACACCACCGCTTGCTGTCCCACGACGTGGACTTTGCGGCGCAAGGTCTCCTTGTCGTACTCTTTGACGTCCAGCCCGTCCAACAGCACCTTGCCCTCGGTGGGGTCGTAAAAACGAGGAAGAAGGGAGAGCAAACTCGTTTTGCCGCTACCCGTAGAGCCGACGATACCCACCGTCTCCCCACGCATAACCTCAAACGACACGTCGCTGACCGCGTCCGCCGCGCCCTCGCTATAACGCAAAGATACCCCCTCGTATCGGATGGCGAAGGGGGACTCTACCCCTTGGGTAGCGGTACCGAAAGTTTGGTCGGGCTCGACCGCCAACACTTCGGAAATGCGCCTTGCCGACGCCACCGCGCGGGTGACGGTCAGTATCAAATTGGCGAGTTTGACCAATTCGACCAAAATGGTCGCCATATAGTTGTAGATCGCGACCGTCTGCCCTTGGGTCAACTCTCCGTGATCCACGCGCAGACCGCCCACCCAAAGCAAAGCGATGATCCCCCCGTTGACCACCAAATAGGTCAGGGGATTGAGCAGCGCGCCGATATGCCCCGCCACCTTTTGGGTGAACATGAGCAAGCGGTTTTGACGGTCGAATTTGCGTTTTTCCTCTTCTTCCCCCGCAAAGGCGCGCACCACCCTTGCGCCCGAGAGGTTTTCGGAAGCGAGTCGGGTCACCTCGTCGAGGTTTTGCTGTACCGAGCGATACCTCGGCAAGCACCCGACGATCACGCCCGCCACGATGACGGACAGTACGGGTATCACCACGGCAAGCAGCCACGCCGTGCCGGGATCGACGATCAACGCCATCACCAAAGCGCCGAACACCACGAAGGGAGAGCGCAGCAAAAGGCGCAAAAACATATTGATACCGTTTTGCACCTGCATAGCGTCCGACCCCATGCGTGTGAGCATACGGCTCACGCCCACTTCGTCCATTTGGCGATAGGACAAGCCCATCACCGTGCCGAACAGGGCGCTTTTGAGCTTGGCGCTGTACCCTACCGCCGTCTTGGCGGAAAACCATTGCGCCGTGACCGCAAAGCCGAAGCCCACCACGGCGATGCCCACCAACAGGGCGGCGCGCCATAAAATATAGCGGGTATCATGATCGGCTACGCCTCTATCGATGATATCCGCTACGACCAGTGGCACCAACAACTCCAAAAGCGCCTCCGACAACTTGAAGAGAGGCGCTAAAAAGGCTTGAAGCCGATAGCCTTTGAAATAGGAAAGCATCCGTTTCATCCTTTTATTGTGTGCGTGCGCGTGTAAAACAAGAAAAGGATGGGCGTGACTCCACACCCAAACCTAACCTTTTGTTTGCATTGATCGGGATTAAAAACTACGCTTTGATACGATCCAACTCGCGTTTGAGGGTCGCGACCTTGCGGCTGGCGGTGTTTTGGTTGTACACGCCGTCGGTCTTGGCCTTCATGATGATGGACTCCACTTCGGGAAGAGCCTTTTCGGCAGCGGCGACGTCGCCGTTAGCGATCAGAGCGTTGTATTTCTTGATAGCGTTCTTGACGGTCGAACGGATGGAGTTGTTGCGTTCATTCTCTTTCTTGCTGATCAAGATACGTTTCTTTTGGGATTTGATGTTAGCCACAATAAGTACCTCTTGGTTTGAATTTCTTATGTATTTTAGCATAACTTTCGCTTTGGCGCAATCATTTTGCGGTATTATTTTGACATTTCTTTTCACAATATAGGTATGAACCTGTCTTTACCCTTGGCGATCGAAGCGTTTGGGCTTGCCGACCCCGCGGGAGAAAAGCTCGATTGGTCGCCCCGCATCGAGATAACCAAACACACCAAAGAGCAAGACGGCAGACTCTCTCGCTACCTTACCTTGCGTCCCAAAACCTTGGAGGACAAAGCACTCCCCAAGACGATAGAGAGGGCGCTGCGCTTTTTTGCCGACAAGCCGCGCAAGGTGCTGACGGTGGGACTGGGCAACCCCTCCATAGCGTCCGACCGTTTGGGCTACTTGACGGCGGGCAAACTCTCCCCGACCGATCGGCTCAAAACCGTCGCCTTTGGGGTGGAAGCGCACACCGGGCTCTCGACGGTCGAAGTGGTGGGCGCCATCGCCCGCTCTTTGGGGTTCGATTTGGTGGTCGTGGTGGACGCTTTGGCGTGCGCTAAGCCCCAAAACCTGATCAGGACCATTCAGTTGACCGACGAAGGCGCCTTCCCCGGACACGGGGTGGGCAATCGCCGCGCCGCGCTGGATCGAGATACCCTCGGGGTAGAGGTGTTGTCGGTAGGGATCCCTTTGATTGCCCATACCGACCCTTACGGCGAGGACGTTTGCGTGACCCCCGTGGACGTGGAAAAAGCGGTCGAACAATGCGCCTGTCTGTTGTCTTCCGCCATCAAAGGGGCGTGGGGATCGTAAAAGACGTTTTGGGATAATTCAAAAACACAAACGCAACTCGTGATGATCGGCATATACTGGTGTATGCTCGATTTTTGTCATCAAACCATCCATTTCGTGGGCGTGGGCGGGGTCAGTATGTCCGCGCTGATCCGCTTAGCCAAAGACCACGGGGCTACCGTCTCGGGCTCCGATCAACACGATTCCCCCGTCCTCGACCGACTAAGGCAAGAGGGATACCGAGTGTATGCGGGCGTAGATCCCTCTTTTGCGGAGCGGGCGGACTTGACCGTCTACACGGGGGCGATCCCTTTGACCCATCCCGAGATCGAGAGGGCGAAACGGCTGATGGAGCGAAGCGAGTTTTTGGCGCTTTGCGCCCGTTCTTTTCCCACCGTGGTGGCGGTGGCGGGCACCCACGGCAAAACCACGTGCTGCGCCTTTTTGACAAGCATTTTGAAAGAAGCGGGTCTCCCCTTTACCGCGCACGTCGGCGGGGTGTTGCAAGACGTCGGAAGCGGTTACTTCCGCTTGGGCTACGACATACTGGTGACCGAAGCGTGCGAGTATCGAGCGCATTTTTTGTCGCTCAAACCCACCGTCGGGGTGATCTCTTCGGTGGAATACGATCATCCCGACTACTACCGAACGCCCCAAGAGTTGAGGGAGGCATTTGGGCGATTTGCGTCGAATTGCAACGCGCTCGTCGCGACGAAAAAGGTGCAGGCGTGTATAGGTGAACACGAGTGCAAGTGCATATATGACGATATGAGCATACGAGAGATCGATAGAGAGTCGAACAAATGGGAATATCGGGACACGTGCGGAGATATGGAAGTGACCTTGCCCGTATGGGGGGACTTCAACGCCTACGACGCCGGTTTGGCGATCAGGGTCGCAAGACTGTTGGGCGTCGGGAGCGAAGAGATACGGCGAGGGATCGCCGCCTACCGAGGAGCCGCAAGACGACAACAGCGTTTGGGCACCTTGCACGGCGCGCCCGTTCTCACGGACTACGCCCATCACCCTACCGAGATCGCTTCCTTACTTAGCGCGGCGAAAGAGCGGTACGGCAGGCTGTGCGTGGTCTTTCAACCGCATACTTACTCCCGCACGAGGGGGCTGTTGGACGAATTCGCGACCTGTTTCGAGGGGGCGGACACACTATTGATCATACCCACTTATGCGGCGCGCGAAACGGGGGACGACGGGATATTGGACAGATTGATCGAACGTATCACGGTAGAGGAAAAACTATTGCTTCCCAAACAAAAAGCGGTCGAGTATCTACTCGACTCGACGCGCAAATACGACGCCTACCTACTGGTGGGCGCCGGCGACGTTGATACCATCGCCGCCAAACTGCCGCTTGGCGATTAAACTTCTTCCGTCAATACCTTATTGTATTCCGACAAGATCCTGTCGGCAATCATTGAACGGGTGTCCGCATTGATAGGATGCGCTATATCCTTAAACTCTCCGTCGGGAGTTTTGCGACTGGGCATAGCGATAAAAGGACCTGCATTACCCTCGATAATCTTGATGTCATGGACTGCGAAGCTGCCGTCGATCGTAATGGAAGCCACTGCCTTCAATTTGCCACCGTCCGGTTTGGCAATTCGAACTTTCACATCAGTAATTTCCATATTCTACCATCCTAATGGTCTATGTTACGATTTAGTATAGCATTTTGACGACCCGCTTGTCAATATCCAAGTTGGAAGCAAAGACAAAAAGTGTATATTTATTGCAAATCTTTGAATACCTTTCCCCCTCTTGTGCGACACTTTGCCCCAAGGCGGCGCAAAAAGAGGAAAACGGCAAGCCGACAAGGATGATAAAATAGTGGCATAGGACACAAAACGGTCGTGAGTCAGCGGCGAATTGCCCCCAAAATCCATCGCCTTTCTATCCAACATTTGCGCTTCTTTTTTGTTTTAACGTCTTGAAACCGGACGCCAAACGGAGTAAGATAGTATTGGAGGTGGAATATGAGAAAATTTGACAAGGTCATGCAAGCAAAAGACCGAATGGCGCAATTTATGGTGGATCACATCACCACCATCTGCAAGTTTTTGCCCAAGCGGTCTCCGGGATCGGAGGGCGAAAAGTTGGCGTGCGAATACATGAAAGACACCTTGGAAAAGGAATGCGGCTGTACTAAAACGGCGATAGAGCCCTTTAAGGTCACGCCCGACTCTTTTTACGGTTGGATCTACATATCGGTGACCTGCGCTTTGATCCAAATGGTGATGTATTTCTTTTATCCCATGATCGGCGCCATCGTGATGGCGATCGGTTTGGTCGTGATGCTACTGCAATTCGGGTTGTATATCAAAGCCATCGACTGGCTATTCGTCGCCAAAACGAGTCACAACCTGACCGCCATACGCCCCGCAAAAGGGGAAACCAGAGCGAGAGTATTTTTTAACGGACACGTGGACGCGGCGTGGAACTTCCCCGTCAACGAACGTTGGGGCGGCGTCGCCTACACCATCCACGTGTTGGCGTCGGTGTTCGGCATCTTGTATATGTTTATCCTCTCCGTCGTGCGCACGGTGCAGACCCACGCCAAGTTGGATATACTGGGGCCCAATGACAATCCCGTGATGTTTTGGTTAGGCATTGCCTCGGTCGTGTTTTTGCCCCTTATCATCGGTCTGTATTGGATGTGGGACGAAAAGGTGATCGTGGACGGCGCCAACGACAACCTCACCGGCTGTATGATGGGTATCTCCATCCTCAAAGCCATGGAAGAAGCGGGGGTGGAACTCGAACACACCGAGGTAGGCGTGGTGATCAGCGGCTCGGAAGAGGCGGGTTTGCGCGGGACCAAATCCTGGTGCGAAAAGCACAAGGGGGAGTTTGACGACGTGCCGACTTTGATCTATAGTTTCGATACTTTGCACGACGAACGCTTTTTGATGGTCAACTACCGCGACCTCAACGGCACGGTGGAAGTGGATAAGGAGACGTCCGACCGCTTTATGGAAAGCGCGAAGGAACTGGGTATCCCCTGCACCAAGGGCATGGTGCCTCCTTTTGGCGGCGCGACCGACTCGGCGGCGTTTGCCCAAGCGGGCTACAAGGTAGCGGGTATCACCGCCCTCAACCACGTGTTGGAAGACTACTACCACACCGTGCACGACACCTACGACAACCTCAACCCCAAGTGTTTGTCCGACATCTTCCAAGTGGCGGTCAACTGCTTGCAACACATCGACGAGGAATTGGGCGACGGCGTGCAACCCCAACCCCAAGCTCAAGCCGAAGTCGCGAGCGACAACGCGTAAAAAAAGAGGCTGCCAAGATACCGATTGTTGGCAGCCTCATGATTTGTCGCCATGCGATGTGAATTGATATGCCTTTGCCATCATGAAGGGGGACGTGACGACCCTAAAAACTCGATTTGAACCGTCAAAATCTCCACATTATGGCTGCTCCTCGATCTTTGATCGAAGGAGCATTTTTTTTGACAAGCGTCGTAACGATAAACAAAAAAATAAACTTGTGTTACTCCGTCATCTCTTTGAGGATATACTCGGCGTAGGCGCGAGCGACGTTGACGCCGGTGACCTTTTCGATACCGCCGAAGAAGGCGTTGGAATTGACTTCGCACAGCAAATAATCGTCTTTGCCGAAGAGGATATCCACCCCGCAATAGTCCAAGGATAACGCCTTGGCGGCGCGGATAGCCAGATCTTTGGCTTCCTCGGGCAAGTCGATGGGATAGCCCACCCCGCCCCGCTCGATATTGGCGCGGAAGTCGGTGGACGAGCGGCGTTCCATACAAGCGACCACTTCCCCGCCGATGACGATCACGCGGATATCCCTGCCGTAGGACGTGGGGACGAACTCTTGAAATAGGTGATGTTTGTACTGCACCGAAGAGGCGATCGACTCGAGTTCGGGGCGGGACGAAGCCAAATACACCTGCGCGCCGAACGAGCCGTAACTCTCTTTGACGATCACGGGATAGCCCAACTCCCTTTCCACTCTATCCAATATCTCCCCTCTTACCTTGGCATGCGGGGTGTAGCACAGTAGCCCCGGCAGGGTCTTGGGCATGGGGATACCTTTCCCCGACAGCGCAATCGCCGTCTCCATCTTGTCGTCGCAAGTGAGGATGGAGAGGTGACTGTTGAACAGCCTGAGCCCCGCCTTTTCCAAAAGGGCGGACACGTATTTGTCCTTGTCCAAATACACGCAAAAATCGTACCCGCCAAGAGTGGTTTGCACCTCTCCTTCGCGGTCGATCGACGTCCAAAAGCCGTCGTTGCGTTGGATATCCACCTCTACCCCAAGCCGAGCGAACTCCTCTTTGAGCCTGAGCGGCTGGTTGGCGGAATGAGGGTTGGCGGAATAAGCGTTGGTCAAAATCAATCCTTTCATGGATATACCACCTCTTTGAGATACAGCCCTTCGGGCGGAAGGGTCTTGCCGAGACCCGTGCGGTCTTTGGCTTCAAGCGCCCTAGCGATCTCCTCGGGCGTGAGCCATCCCCACCCCGCATACACCAAAGTGCCTGCGAGGATGCGCACCATATTGTACAAAAAACCGTTGCCTTCCACCTCGATCTCGATACGGTTGGCGTCCTCTTTGACGTCGATACGATAAAGGGTGCGCACGGTGGATTTGACGTGACCGCCCGTGGCTTGCATCGCCTTAAAATCGTGCTCGCCAAGCAACACTTGGGCTGCTTGTTTCATCTTGTCTACGTCGGGGCGCGCCACCACGTGACAGTAGGTATCGGTCAAAAAGGGATCGGCGTGAGGACCCCAGTACAGTTTGTAAACGTAGGTCTTGCGCACCACGTCAAAACGGGCGTGGAAGGTGGGAGGCACCTCTTTTGCCCACAATACCCTAATATCGGGGGGCAATTTGACGTTGAGGGCAAAAGGCAATTTGTCCAAAGGGATGGAAGTGTCCGTATCCAAATGTACGGGCTGACAGATCGCGTGCACGCCTGCGTCGGTGCGCCCCGAGCCGTGCAAGGTGACCTTCTCCCCCGTGACTTTTTGCCAAACGGAAGCCAATACCTCTTGCACCGAGAGGGCGTTGGTCTGCCGCTGCCATCCGCAGTAGGCGGTGCCTTTGTACGATACCCCCATCAATATCCTCATAGCAATCCTTTGATCCCCTCGTAGATCATCGCGTCGAAATCAAAGGTGACGATACTGAGTATCGTACCCGCGGCAAACGCGCCGAACAACAAAAGCGCGACAAGATCCCGCCAAGTGGGGCGCAACACGCGGTAGCGCGTGCGGTTGGGGGTGGCGTTGTAACAGCGGCTGTCCAGCGCCAGCGCCAACTCTTCCGCACGGCGAAAAGCGCTGACGAACAGGGGGATCAACACGGGCACCAACGCCTTGACGCGGTTGAACAGTCGTCCCGTGTCGAGATCGGCGCCGCGCGCCTTTTGGGCGAGCATGATGCGGTCGGTCTCCTCCATCAAGGTGGGGATCATCCTCAAAGCGATACTCATAATGACCGCCAGATCCCTCACCGGGAACTTGATCAATTTGAGCGGAGAGAGCAAACTCTCCAAAGCGTCGGTCAACTCCATGGGGGTGGTGCTAAAGGTGAGCAAAGCGGGTCCCATTACCAACAAAATGATGCGCAACGCCATCTTGGCGGCGTGCAACAAGCCCTCGACCGACACCGACAATATCCACCAGTGCCACAGGGCTTGCTCCTCGGGCACGGCGTAGAAAAACACGTTGATAATGGTGATAAAAATCACCAAAAACAGCACCCCTTTGACCGAGCGCAACAAACTGCGGAAAGGTACCTTTGCCAAGATGGTGGAGACCACGATCAAGCAAAAATAAAAGGCGTAGCCAACGAACGTGTTGACGAAAAAGATGAGGACGACGAAAAACAACATCAACAGGATCTTGAGTCTCGGATCCAACTTGTGCACCCAACTGCCCGAGGGATAGTACTGTCCAAACGCGATATTACGCATGGCGCACCTCCTCGAGATAGCCCAACAGTTCCTCCACCGTAAGGGCGACGGGGATATCCCAACCATGTTGTTGAAGACGTAAACTAATGCGGGCGGCAAGAGGCACTTCGAGCCCCAATTCGTCCAATTCCTCTCCCTTGGCAAACAGTTCCCTCGGGGTGAGGTCGTAAAGCAATTTGCCCCCCGACAACACGAGGGCGCGGTCGGCGTAACGGGCGACCGTCTCCATATCGTGGCTGACCATCAACACGGTGGGACACACGGTACGGTGCCACTCGTCCACCAAGCGAAGTATCGCCTGTTTGCCCATGGGATCCAATCCCGCGGTCGGCTCGTCCAGTATCAAGATCTCGGGGCGCATCGCCAACACGCCCGCCAACGCCACGCGGCGCTTTTGACCGCCGGACAATTCGAAAGGCGAACGGTCCTTGACCTCGTCGTAATTGAGCCCAACGTTGGTCAACGCATCCCTGACCAGTCCGTCGATCTCCTCTTTGGGTACTTTGGCGTTGCAAGGCCCGAACGCCACGTCTTTGGCGACCGTTTCGTCAAACAGTTGATATTCGGGATACTGAAAGACCATGCCCACCGCAAAGCGCAATTTTTTGTAGTTGGGACGGCGGTCCAAGTCGATATCCAACACTTTGAGGGTGCCCGACTGCTTTTTAATGAGTCCGTTGAGGTGCTGCATCAAAGTGGACTTGCCGCTGCCCGTCTGCCCCACCACAGCCACCAACTGTCCCTTGGGGATCGTGGCGGTCACGTCGGAGAGCGCGGTGTGTTGATAGGGCGTCTTGGGACTATACGTATAGCCCAAATGCCCGATATCGATGACCGTTTCGTCAAAAGTCGATTCCTTTGGCGCCGACTTGAGAGAGAGAGGCGGCAGAGTCAGTAGCGACTCGACCAAGCCCTCCTCGTCGCAAGGATCGCTCAACGCGGGCAAGCCGAGAGAGGGCAAATGCAGAGCAAGGCGCGCCACCTCGGGCAATTCCAACCCGTAAGACGAGGCATTGTGCTCTTGCGAAAAGAGTTGGGTGGGGGTGCCGTCAAAGGCGACTTTGCCCCGCTCGAGCACCACGGCGCGGTCGGCGCCGATGCACTCGTCCATATGGTGGGTGATGAGAATGACCGTCAGCCCTTCGCGGTTGAGGTCGTGCAACACCTTGAGCACTTCTTTGCGCCCGCGAGGGTCGAGCATGGCGGTACTTTCGTCCAACACCAACACTTTGGGGCGCATGGCGAGGATGCCCGCTATGGCGATACGCTGTTTTTGTCCGCCCGACAACCTCTCGGGGGTGTGCGTGCGATATTCCCACATGCCGACCGACTCCAAAGCCCACTTGACCCGTTCCTTCATCTCGTCGCGAGGGACGCCCAAGTTTTCGGGACCAAAGGCGATATCGTCCTCGATAATGGACGCCACCATTTGGTTGTCGGGGTTTTGGAACACAATACCCACGGTGGAACGGATGCGATAGATGACCTCGTCCTCGTCCACCGAGGTGTCGTCCCCGTAAACGGTCACTTTGCCCGAGGTGGGCGTCAGCAAACCGTTGAGGAGTTTGGCAAGGGTGGATTTGCCGCTGCCGTTGGAGCCCAACAGTACCACAAATTGTCCCTCGTCGATAGAGAGGGACGCGTGATCCAATGCCACTTTGGGCCGATCGTCTGTTTTGTACTGATAACATACGTTATCCAACGTAATACACGGCATAGTACGATTATAACACGCCCGCACCCAAAAACCAACTGTTTGTTGCCTTTTTGTCGCGGATATGGTATCATCAAAATAGCCGACCGAGGTCGGACAAAATGCAAAATGCCAAGAGGTAAACTATGCGTATCGACAAATATCTCAAAGTATGCCGCCTGATCCGCCGCCGTACCCTCGCCAACGAAGCGTGCGACGGGGAGCGCATCATGATCAACGGCAAAGCGGTCAAACCCGGCAAGGAAGTCAAGGTGGGCGATCTGGTCTCGGTGGTCTACGGCAACAAGACGGTGACCGTCCGCGTGCTCTCGACCGAAAACACGGTCAAAAAAGAGGACGCTGCCAAGATGTACGAGGTGGTCAATGAAGAGTAGCGCCGTCGTCGTATGCGGCGGGCGGTCGGCAAGATTTGGGGAGGACAAACTCGCCCTGCCCCTAAACGGCGGCACGGTGGCCAAAGGCGCGGTGCAAGTGTTTGCGCGCCATCCCCTCGTGGACAAGGTGATCGCGGTCGTACCCAAGGGAGAGATCGAGCGGTATCAGCGACTGTTGGGCGATACTATCCTCGTCGTGGAGGGCGGGGACACCCGCACCGAGTCGGTCAAAGCGGGACTTGGGGCGGTCGATACCCCATACGTGTTGGTACACGACGGGGCGAGACCCTTGGTCTCGGTCGAATTGATCGACCGCGTGTTGACTACCTTGGAAAAACACCCCGACTGCGGGGTCGTACCTACCGTTGCGATGGACGAGGCGGTGGTAGGTGGAGATGGGTACGTCGACCGCGCCACCCTAAGACGGGTACAAACCCCGCAAGGATTCGACGCCGCCAAACTGCGGGAATGCCTCAAAAAAGGCGACTTTGCGGACGAAGGCAGCGCGTACGCCGCTCGCTACCCCGTCCTCTACGTGGAGGGCGACCCCCAAAACCGCAAACTCACCCATCCCGTAGACTACTACGGGATATTGGGAAGGATAACCACGGGCATCGGCTACGATATCCACCGACTGAGTGCGGGGCGCAAGCTCGTGTTGGGCGAGGTGACCATTCCCCACGACAAGGGATTGCTCGGACACTCGGACGCCGACTGCGTGCTGCACGCGGTGATGGACGCTTGTTTGTCTGCCGTTTCCCTGCCCGATATCGGTCACTATTTTGCGCCCAATGACCCCAAGTGGGAAGGCGCGGATAGCGGCAAGTTGCTCAAAATCGTTTTGAACGAGGTGGCGGGTGCGGGTGGCACCTTGGTGGGACTATCGGTCGCCATCGTTGCCGAGGAGCCCAAACTATCCCCTTATCTCGACTCGATCAAAGCGAAGATCGCCTGTTTGTGCGATCTTGACGTCAGCTTAATCGGCGTGACCGTGACGACCAACGAAAAGGTGCCCATTGACGTCAAAGAGGACTTTTTGCACCGAGTGGGCGGAGCGGACGCCGTCGCCGCCATCGCTCAAGCGACCGTGCGCATCGGTTAAACGGATATGACAAAAAAAACACTTTGTCGAACTCGGCAAAGTGCTTTTTTCGTGCAATATTCGTTTTTTGATCATTCGTGGGCGGGGGCGAGCTTCTCGAAAAGGGGGATCGCTCGCTCGATGCGCTCTTTGGGAACGCAATAGGCGATCCGCACCCAGTCCTTGACCCCAAAACTCTCTCCGGGGACGATCAACAAGCCCAACTCCTTGGCTCGGTCGGAAAAATCCTGTCCGTCGCCCAAGGGTGACTTGACCATCAGATAGAACGCGCCGTCGGGAGAAATGCAATGATACCCCATCCCGTTGAGGGCGGTATACAACAGATCTCGATTGGTTTTGTACACGTTGACGTCGCACGTGGTATCGGGCAAACTCGCCACTACGCGCTGGAACAAACTGCTTGCGCACACATAGCCCAAACTGCGACCCGCACCCGCCACGGCGGCGATGATATCGTCGGCATGACGACACGCGGGATTGACGGCGACGTAACCGATACGCTCGCCCGGCAAAGAGAGGGATTTGCTCCAACTGTAACACACGACGGTATCGGGATAGATAGAAGGTATCCAAGCCACCTCCGCCCCGTACGTGATCTCGCGATAGGGCTCGTCCGACACAAGGTATACGGGGTGACCGATCTCTTGCGATTTGGCGGTCAAAATATCCGCCAATCTCTCGAGCGTGGCTCGGCTGTACACCTTACCGGAGGGGTTGTTGGGGCTGTTGACGACAACCAGCGCGGTATGCGGGTTGATCGCTCGCTCCAACTGTTCAAAATCGGGGTTAAACTCCTCGTCTGCACTAACGACCACCACTTTGGCGCCCGCCCTTTGGGCGAATACCATATATTCGGGGAAGTAAGGAGCGAGTAGGACGATCTCATCTTCCTCACTCGTCAGAGCGCAAAAAGCAATCGTCAAAGCCGCCGACGCGCCCATCGTCATATAGAGGTGGTTGAAGGTAAACTCCCCACCGAAACGGCGATCGAGGGACGCCGCCAACAACTTGCGCGCCGCAATATCTCCGGGAGCCGACGTGTAATCGTGAACGCCTTTGACGCCTATCAACTCGCGCATCACCTTCTCGGCGACCTCGGGCAGGGGTGCGGACGGATTGCCAAGGCTAAAATCCAGCACCGACCCTTCGCCGTGGTCGTGCTCGTAGTGCTTGCCAAACTCGAATAGTTCGCGTATGGCGGAGCGATTGGTGCCCAATTGGATCATGCGTTGATTGAGCATAGGTTTATCTCAATTCGCTCTTGCCGCCCATATAGGGACGCAACACTTCGGGGATACGCACGCTGCCGTCCGCCTGCAAGTTGTTCTCCAAAAAGGCGATCAACATACGAGGAGGCGCGACGACCGTGTTGTTGAGGGTGTGAGCAAGGTACTTTTTGCCGTCCGAACCCATCACGCGGATCTTGAGGCGGCGGGCTTGGGCGTCGCCCAAGTTGGAACAGGAGCCCACCTCGAAGTATTTTTGTTGACGAGGGGACCACGCTTCCACGTCCAAGGACTTGACTTTGAGATCCGCCAAGTCGCCCGAGCAGCACGCCAAGGTGCGCACCGGGATATCCAGCGAGCGGA
>CADBTQ010000043.1 GCA_902797685.1 uncultured Eubacteriales bacterium
AACTTCATCAACAACTTCTTTGACAAAATTGTTAACGTTGGTTGGATTTGCCTGCAATGCCTGTGTGACCGTGATTGGTGTAACAACCGATGTAGTTTGGTTACCGGTAGAATGTTGATCATCAATCTTGTCGGAGCCGCAACCAACAAATACGGTAAAACAAACGGTCAACATGATCAATCCAATAATAAGGAACATAATTCGACGTGACATAATCTACCTCCCAATAGGCTTGTATCCGAATGTTATATTTATTTTATTATAACAGGCATAGGAAGAATTATCAAGGGTATTTTTGATGATGTACGTGGTATACGATTCGCTAATATGGCTTGTACTAACAAAAGCAAATTGACAGGAAGATGTCCGACCGCTATAATAGGATTATGTCGTTCGTCTGCAATCAATGTCCCAATCGCTGTAACGTGGACCGCACCCTGAGGGTGGGGCGTTGCGGTATGCCCGACTACCCTATCGTGTCGAGGGTGGCTTTGCATCCTTGGGAAGAGCCCATCGTATCGGGGACAAGAGGCAGCGGCACCATCTTTTTTGCGGGGTGCAGTATGGGCTGCGTCTTCTGTCAAAACTACGAGATCAGTCACCAAATGAGGGGCGTCAGGTACACTATCGACGATCTGATCGCCGCCATCAAGGACTTGGAGAGGCAGGGCGCGCACAATATCAATTTTGTCAACCCCACCCACTACGCGCACGTGGTCAAAGAGGTGCTGACGCGCTATCAGCCATCCGTTCCCGTCGTGTACAACACGGGCGGATACGACAGCGTGGAAACGCTACGCGATCTCGAGGGATTGGTGGATATCTATCTACCCGACTACAAGTATATGGACGAAGATATCGCCATGCGGTACAGCAAGGTCAAGGACTACCCCCATGTCGCATGGAACGCTATCGCCGAAATGGTGAGACAACAGCCGACTTTGACGTTTGACGAGGAAGGTTTGTTGCAAAAGGGCGTGATCATTCGTCATCTCGTATTGCCGTCCCTTGCCAAACGCTCGGCGCAACTCGTGCAAAAACTCTATACAACCTATGGCGAAAAGGTGTATTATAGCATCATGAGCCAATACGTGCCGCACGGCAAAGCGGGAGACTTCCCCGAGATCGACCGCCCGCTCAAACCTTTGGAATACAAGGTGGTGGTGAGCAAGATGGAAGAGATGGGAGCAAGACAGGTGTTTTTGCAGGACTGCGAGGCGGCAAAAGAGGACTATATACCCGCTTTTGAGGGAGAGATCTATGGTAAAGAGATATAGAAAGGAAGACGACCACTCGTACACGTTGGGGACTACCCTGACGATCGAACTACTCAAAACGCAACCCGACAAGGTGGTATGCGTGTACTATCACTCGCAGCTAAGAGACTTGAGCGTGATCGAGCCCATGTGCAAGGAACATCATATCCCCTTGGTGCAAAGCGACAAAGCGTTCAACATCCTCTCGCAAAAGGAAAACTGCTTTTGTATAGGTGAGTTTGTCAAGTCGGAGTTTGCGTTAGACCCCACTCGCAATCACGTCGTGTTGGTCAATCCGTCCAACGCGGGCAATTTGGGGACGATACTGAGGTCGATGGCGGGATTTGGCGTGGAAGACTTGGCGATCGTCTCCCCCGGCGTGGATATTTACGATCCCAAGACGGTGCGCAGTTCGATGGGCGCGCTGTTTCATATCCGCTTCCACTACTTCGACACCTTCGACGAGTACGTCAAAGTGTGCGGCAAAAGGGAGTTTTATCCCTTTATGCTCAAAGCGACGACTACCCTCAAACAAGCGCAACCCACTTTCCCGTGCTCGTTGGTGTTCGGCAACGAGGCGACGGGATTGCCCGATTCGTTTTTGGATGTGGGCACTCCGCTTATCATCCGTCACACCGACCATATCGACAGTCTCAATTTGCCGATCGCCGCGTCCATCGCTCTATTCCAATTCTTCTCGGAGAGATAAAGGACTAAACAAAAGGCGTGACCTTGTCGGGTCACGCTTTTTGTTTAGATATCGTATTTGGTCATCAGTGCCGCTGGGGTTCGTCTAAGCAGCGCCACGGGAGAGGCGAGATTGCATATCAAACTGACGAGATAGAGGAATCCGCCCGCCAATAGGGCGACCCACCACGGGTAGTACAATATTTTGGTGCCCAAAAACAGCCCCACGATATTCCACACGTCCAAATTGGAAATGATCATCATAAATATCGAGGTGACGAGCCATCCCCGCAAAGTCGTCAATAGACAGATCAAGGTGTTTTGGGAGACGATCCGTCCGTACAAATACTTTTTGGGCACGCCGATAGCGCGGTATTGCACGTAGGACTTGATCTGCCCGATGTACTGCGAACGGGCGACGCGCCGCAAAGCAAAGATCTGAATGAGTATTGCGACGATCCCCAACAAAAAGAACACGATACGACCCGTAAAGGCTTGGGTATAGTAGCGACCTTTGGCGGTTTTATTGAGTTCAAACGAGGTATATCCGTTGTCTTCGAGGTGCTTTTGTGCAGCTTTGACGTCTTTGGCATACACGAAGATAGGATGTTGGGTGCGGTTGCGATACACTTCCTCGGGCATAGAGAAGATACACCCGTGGTAGTCTGCGTCGTTGAGATACAACACGGGTTGATCGCGGTCGACCACGTCCGCTATGCGGAATGACTTGCCGCTTACGTTGAGCTTAAGCCCCACCATATCCTTTGGGTTCCCCGCGATACCGTTGAGATAACCTCCTTTACTCCATCTCGTGTACAAAAGTTTGTCTACGACGATATCCCCGTCGGCAATCGTCAGATCGACTGACGAAGCGGGCAAAAGCGTGAGCGAATCTCCTATAACGACGTCTTTCATGTAAATGGACAGACCCAAACCGCTCCAATCCAAATACACGTTGTTTTCGTACTTACCGTCCAAAATGACGTACGAAGAGTCCTCGGGCAAGGAAGAAGCGAGCACGCCCAACATGTGGTCGTCATAGCTTACTTGCTCCAAGCGATTGTAGACGAACGAAGGCGCGACGAAGGCGAGCAATATCACGAAAAACACCGCCGCCACGTACAAAGTCCGATAGGGGTTGCGCTTGCGTTGACCCGACAAAGTAAGGAAGGGTTGGAACGCTTGTTTGAGGTTTTGCCTAAGGCTAAATGGATTGCGAGGTTTGCCCGAAGACGGCTGCAATTTGGTGCGGTCGATCGAGAGGTCTTCTTGGGTTTTGGCGCGAGGGACAAACTTGCCGTCGACGAGTTTGATGGTGCTGTCTTCGTTGAGCAACGAAACGTTGGGCACCCCGTCCACTTGCAACAAGACGCGCCCGTTTTGGTAGACGATCTTGATATTACCTTTGGGCTCCTCTCCGTGCGGGAAGAAGAGTTGGATCCCGTCTGAGAGTTGGGTCTCTTCCATATCGCCCAAATAGATCTTGTCCTGCGCGCGATGCTCCAAAGAGCCCGTGCCGGTGTTGTCGTAATCCTCGACGATCTTGCCGTCCACCACGCGGATAATGCGGTCGGCGTAAAACTCCGCCAAATCTTCTTCGTGGGTGACGACCACCACCAAGCAGTATTTGGACAAACCCTTGAGTATCTCCATCACTGCGATGGTGTTGGTGTCGTCCAAATTGCCCGTCGGCTCGTCGGCGATCAGTATCTCGGCGCCTTTGACGATGGCGCGCGCCACGCCTACCCTTTGTTGCTGCCCGCCCGACAAAGTGGTGGGCAAACGTCTAGCGTACTTGTCCATCCCCACCAAAGACAGCGCGTAGTGGATGCGCTCGGGGTATTCGGAAGGATCGACGCCCGCCAATTTAAGCACGACTTCGAGGTTTTGATAGACGGTCAAGTCCTCGATGAGGTTGTAGTTTTGGAAGACGTACCCGATCTTGCTGTTGCGGAGTTTGTCCCAAGTGGCGCTGTCGTAGCGTTTGAGGGTGACGTCGCCCACGGTGATCTCCCCGCTATCCGGTTTTTCGAGCCCTGCCAAGGTGTGCAGTAAGGTGGACTTGCCGCACCCCGATTTGCCGACGATCATCACCAAGCCGC
>CADBTQ010000044.1 GCA_902797685.1 uncultured Eubacteriales bacterium
GAGGGCGAGGCGCACCTCATCACCACCCAGATCCGTGACAACGGGGAGTGGAAGACGGTCAGCCGTTACGACTTGTTGGGCAGTTGGTTCGATCAAGCCAAGGACGGGGATTACTCCCATCTGACCAAGGCGAGTTACGAGCAACTCATCAAGGACAAAGGAGACGGCGCGAGAGATTATTTCTGCAACCTCTACAACGTCACCGTATCTAACGACGGCTTGATGGGCGTGGGCGCTAAGCACTTCTACAAGACCCAAGTGACCCGAGTGCCGAACGGCTACGTCGTGGCGGACGGCAAAAAGGGTACGAAGACCGCTTACCTCGTGGAGTTCGGCTCCTCTTCGGTCAAGGTGAGTTCCGAGAGCGATGATCTCAGCGAGATCGAGGGCGATATCCTCGCCATCTCCAAAGAGGACTACGACGCCCTCAGCAAGGATTATATCGCTTATTCGGCATACCTCGCCGACGGCGCCAACGACTTTGTGTCCTCGCAAGCGCAAGCCCAAACCAACTGGGTGGGCTGGTTCGTGTTCTTCCTGATCGCTCTGTTGTTCATCATCTTGGCGCAGACCATCATTCGTACTCCCGCCGTGTCCTTGATGCCCGACGTGACTCCGAGTCCCTTGCGCTCTCCCGGCAACGCCATGATCAACCTGATCGGCGGCGTGGGCGGCGGTATCGGTTTCTTTATCTATACTATCACCTTCCTGCTCAACCTCGAAGTGGCTTTGCAATACTGGATCATCTTCGGCGCGATGGCGATCGTGCTGGCACTGGTGTTGGGTCTCTTTATCCTGTTGGTGCGTGAAAAGAAATGGGTCGCTCAATGTCGCGAGATCTGTCGCGAATACGGACTGCCCACCGACGACGAGCCTGTGGAAGCGGTCAAAGAAGAAAGCGGGGAAGTGCAAGAAAGCGCCGCAGCGAGCGAACAAGCGGCACCCGCTCCGCAAAAGAAAGAGGGTATGTTCAAAAAGTACGACAAAAAGACCATGCGTTCCTTCTTCCTCATTTTGGGCGCCATCTTTATGTGGTTTTTGGGTTACTACAGCATCGCCAACAATATGTCGATCTACTGCGTCAAGATCCTCAACGTCTCGGCGGGTATCGCTTCCATCGTCTCGGGCGCCAGCTTGGTCGTGGCGGCTATCGGTTTTATCCCCGTGGGCGCTATGGCGCGCAAGTTCGGTAGGCGTATTTCCATCATCTTCGGCTTCTTGCTCGCCGTCGTATCCTACGTCTTGGTGGCAAGTTTGGTCGTTAGGGGCGAAAGCAGCGCGACCATCATCTTTATGGTGTGCTACATGGTGTCGGGCTTCGGCTTGATCTTCGCCAACGTCAACACCCTGCCTATGGTGCTGGAGCTCGCTTCTCCCAAAGACGTGGGCACTTTTACGGGTATTTACTACATCGCTACCATGTCCGCGCAGACCTTGGGCCCCATCTTCGGCGGCTTGGTCATGGACTACGTGGGCGGCAGCGCGGGCGTGTTCATTTTCGCGGCGGTTTGCGTGGCGGTCGGCGCTATCCTGATGTTCTTCGTCAAGCACGGCGAAGCGCCCGACTTCGTTGCCAAGCAACAAGCCAAAAAGGCAGCCAAAGCCAACGGCTAAATCGTGTTATCAAAAGTGGCGTAGCGGTTTGCTACGCCATTTTTTTTGTAAGGGGTTGCACTTGATAAATCACCGCTTTGGACTCGTGTTGCCCGTCTTCGCTTAGACTTGGACTTCGTCGCACCGCCAAGAGGAAAGCGGACGCAAATTCCGCCCCTTTGACCTTGGCTTGGGGCGGTACAACAAAAAGTGCGGGGTGTTGGCTCCCGCACGATTTGTAAATGGAATGGATATATACGAATCACTTTTGATTACGCTATCAGTATATACCTCTTTTGTGATGATTGTGTGATGAAACGGCGAAAAGTGTGTGAAAATCGAAATATTTTTTCGGCGGAATAGCGCGTGACGACTCGTTTGGCTTTCATCTTGTCGGTATTTGCCCAAAGCCTTCCTTTGCGGACGGTCATTTTGAGGTGTCTACTATCGACTCGCCGTTAGAGGATACAAAAAACGCCGAACGCGAAGTTCGGCGTTTTGTTTTGAAAAACGATTACTTGTTTTGTTGCAACAAAGCGCGGATATCTTTGAGTAAGTCTTCCACGGACTCTTTGTTCTTTTCCTCTTCTTCCTTAGCCTTCTTTTCTTCCTCGGCAAGTCTTGCGGCCTCGGCGTCGCGAGCGGCTTTGATGGCTTTGAGGGCTTTGCGATTGAGCTTGGGACCGAATTGCGCTTTTTCTTCTTCGGTGATGCTCTTGATGAACGCGGCGTCCTTTTTGAGACCGCCCAAACCACCGCGCAAGGTGTTGATGATCTTGACCAACCCAAACAGCACGACGGCGGTGAGCAGGAAGTTGATGATCGCCATGATGAACGCACCCCAGTCGATGTAGATGGACTTGGTCATGTCGATATCGGCGGCGTCCATAGCGACTTTGACGCCTTCGGCGTTACGGGGCTCCAACATGGTGATAAGACCCGAGACGTTGCCCATGGGGATCCAGTTGATCAAGGGTTGGAAGATGTGGGACACGAGGGCGGAGACGATAGCGGTGAACGCGGCACCGATGATCATACCGACAGCCAAATCCACTACGTTGCCACGAGTGATAAAATCTTTGAATTCTTTGACAAGTTTTTTCATACGATATTCTCCTTATATTGTTGACTACAATATACACCAAATTGACTTCGATGTCAACGTTTTTGCCAAAACGAGTGGTGGGAAGAGGCAAACTGCGCCGAGTGGAAGGCGATTCTCTTGATTTTGATGGCGCAAACTTCCATCTGCCAACTCTTGGCTATTGACAAATCGATCTCAAAAACTGTACAATAATATTGTACAACCAAACTAAGGAGTAGCGATATGGAATCGGCAAAAACCAGATGGTACAAAGACGCAGTCGTCTATCAGATCTATCCCCGCTCGTTTGCGGACAGCAACGGTGACGGTATCGGCGATCTAAGGGGTATTATCGGCAAATTGGATTATCTCCAAAAGTTGGGGATCACCGCCGTTTGGCTGTCCCCCTGCTACAAGTCCCCCAACGCCGACAACGGCTACGATATCTCCGATTATCGGGATATCATGGACGAGTTCGGCACTTTGGACGACTGGAAAGAGATGATCGCGGGTATGCACGAGAGAGGCATTCGTTTGATCATGGACTTGGTGGTCAACCACACTTCGGACGAGCACGAATGGTTTAAGCAAAGCCGTTCGTCGGTGGACAATCCTTATCGCGATTACTACATTTGGCGAAAGGGCAGAGGCAAAAACGGTAAGCGCCCGCCCAACAACTGGACGTCCCGCTTCGGCGGCACGGCTTGGGAGTACGACGAGACCACCAAAGAGTGGTACTTGCACCTCTTCAACACCAAGCAACCCGACCTCAACTGGGACAACCCCAAAGTGCGTAAGGAAGTGGCGGACATCGTCAAGTATTGGTTGGATCTTGGCGTGGACGGCTTCCGCTGCGACGTCATCACCTATATCAGCAAAAACGTGTTGGAAGGAGGCAAATTGCCCAACGGCAAGTTCAACCCCATCCAACAGGGGGACGAACACTTTACCCACGGACCCCATATCCACGAGTATTTGAGGGAACTCAACGTCAACGTGTTGGAGCATTACGACAGCATGACGGTGGGCGAGGCGCAAGGGGTGACCATCGAACAGGGCTTGCTGTATACCGACGAAAGCCGCAGGGAGTTGGATACCATCTTCCAATTCGAGGCGATGGAAGCCGATTGTTGGAATCAGATCCCCACCACCTTCCGCTTGCCCAAGCTCAAAAAGATCTTCGGGCGTTGGCAAACGGGTCTGTTCGGCAAGAGTTGGAACAGTCTGTTTTGGGAAAACCACGATCAACCCCGCGCGCTCGGCCGCTTTACGGGCGACTACGGCGAGTATCGCAAGGAAGCCGCCAAAATGTTGGCGGTAGCCACCCACATGCAACAGGGTACTCCCTACGTCTACCAAGGAGAGGAGATCGGTATGACCAACTATCCCTTCAAGTCGCTGGACGAGATGGATGACGTGTTGGTCAAGACCATTCGCAAGATGGGGCTGTTTAAGGCGTTGCCCTTCCACAATACCATCCTGCTCAAGGTCATGCAACGTCGCGCTCGCGATCACGCGCGTACCCCCATGCAATGGTCTGCGGGCAACAACGCCGGCTTTACCGAAGGGGAAAAGCCTTGGTTCGTTATCAATCCCAACTATACCACCATCAACGTGCAAGAGGCGTTGGCGGATCCCGACAGCATCTTCTATTTTTACCAAAAGTTGATCGGGTTGCGCAAAGATCCCAAGATCGCTCCCATCCTCAAAAACGGCACCTACAAAGAGTACTATCCCAAACACAAGGATATCTACGTGTACGAGAGGAGTTTCGAGGGCAAGCGCTTGCTCGTGGTGTGCAACTTCAAAAACAAGACCGTACCCTTCGTGGTACCCAACGAGATCGCTTACGTCGGCACCGAACAGGTGGTATCCAACTATTCGGACAGCCGCTTGGGCAACGTGGATCTAAGACCCTACGAGGCATTCGTATATCTACTCAAATAACATGAAATCGGCACTGTATTTGGACTACGGCATCAATTTGGCTGCCGCTTGCGAGCAAGTCAAGCAAGCGGGTATCCGGCGCGTACTGGCGTGGATAGGGCACGATCCCGCCCGTCGTACCGCATTGGGCGAACACGAACTGTACGCCGACCTCTCCGACAACGATCTGGAAGTGGCGGGCGCTTTGTGCCCCAACGACAACCTGATCTATCTCGCCAATTCCCGCTACGGCAAAAAAGAGGCGATCAAGCAGTACAAGCAGGCGATTTTATCCGCTGCCGAACATCGCGTACCGTTGTTGATACTGGACGTGCTGCCCACGTCGGACGCATTCGTGGAGTCATTACGAGAGATCGTCGACTACGCCAAGGACAACGGCATTTTGCTGTGCATAAGAGAGACGGCGGGCGCGGATACGGTGGGGCTTTTGACCGAGATCCCCGATCTGCACTATTGCTTGGATACCGCGCGCTGTTTGGCGCTGGGGTTAGATCCCGTGGAGAGAGTCGGCGCGGCGGGCGAACGCCTTGCCATCGTGTTGGCGGGAGATATTGCCGGCAACGACGACGCTATCGGCGAACGCGTCTTCCCCGGAAGGCTCCACGATTTTGCCCCTCTTTGGGCGGCGCTCAGCTCCTCGGGCTACTTGGGCGACGTGGTCGTCACCGCCCAAGCGGGTGCGGACGCGGACGGATTTTTGAACGCAGTCAAAGGATTGTGATCGAGTTTTCGATCGCCCTCGGGTTCTCCCGAGGGCTTTTTGTTAGGGGCGGCAAACGCAGGTTTTGACGCCTCTTTTTGTGTTGTCGCAAGCGACAACGGCATATCTATAACTATGATATGGCTGCATTTGGATAGAGATTGGTGCGTATGGGAACGACACGTCCCCGTCTACTGCTTGCACGAGGGGGAGAGCGTGCGGGTACGGTTTTGGGGAGATACCTATTTTTCGACCGTATTGACCCTACGTAACGGGGCGCTCGATCATCCCGAGTGTTGGGTCAAGTGGGGCGATCACTACCGTGTACAGTTGCCCGACAGGCAAATGCACGTGTTGTGGCAGGAGACTTTGCCCATGATCGGTCTTACGGTGACGGTCGTCAAAGAGGCGGGCGTGACCATGTGGATAGAAGGGCAAACGGACAGCACGATGTTGCCCCTTGGCGCGGAATGCGCCGACTGGAAGACGGTCGATCTGCCCGCCCTATCCGCCGTCGCGATCGAGGGGAGAGTAGGGGATAGGCGTTTGCTCGTCGTGGCGGACGTGTACACGAGCAAAGCGTTGTACCAAGGGGTGGTGGACGAGTGGCGGCAGCAAGAGATGTCGATCGAAGTCGTATGCACGCATATGGATATGAAAAGGCACGTGAGTACCGCACGGATGGGGTATCAAGAGGGCAACTGGTGTACACTTGAACATAGGGTGATATGTACGGATGAGCATACGTACATACCAAGGTTGATCCCCTACCTTTTTGCCGAGGCGTTGGCGGTGGGCGCACTCGACGAGGCGCGATCCTATCTGACGGACGCGCTCGCTTTGGAGTTTGAGCCGCTGCTCTCGTATATCGGGCGGGTGGACGAAGTGGCGATACCGCCTATCGATATGCCCAACACGGTGGGCGTGGTGCAAAACGGCGTGGGCAAAACCCTTCTCTGTACCTTGGCAGGGGACAAGATCGACGACGTGGAATGGACGGAGTAGGGCGCTTCGCGATGCGATGTATACCCTAACGGGTATGCGATATATTTGCTGCGCAAATGCGATATATACCCTAATGGGTATGCGATATACCGCCAAAGGCGGTGCGATATACGATTGGGCGAGCCCAATCGTGTTGTGGTGATAAATAGAAAAAAAAGAGTGTTCTTGCGATTTGACTCGAAGGAACACTCTTTTATGCATTACGTTGGCGACCGAATATTTGCTGCGCAAATGCGATATATACCTGCGGTATGCGATATATTTGCTGCGCCAATGCGATATACCGCCAAAGGCGGTGCGATATATTGGCTCACGCCAATGTAATGGAAAAAAAGTGTTCCCTCAAGCCGGTTGAAGGAACACTTTTTGTTGTATTAATCGTATCCAACACACGAAGTGACAAGTCAAATCGTATATCGCAAGGCGTTAGCCTTATATCGTATTGTCACCGGCAATTACGCGTTGGTGATGGGGGCGCAGACCACGAATTTGGCGACCGACTTGGCGGCGTTTTCGGCGCTTGCTTTGGACGTATAACTCTCGCCCACATAAGTGGAGTTGCCTTCACCGCGCAGGATGTAACGGAAGTGACCGAACTTGTCCTCGTCGATATAGAAGTTGCCGATATACACCGCACGCTTGAAGGCGTCGATACCGTCGCGGGCGCTCTTAGCCGAAGCGTAGATGGCGGAGGTGTAGAGGATCTGACCGTTGTTGGCGACCAAGAAGTAACGATAACCGATGACTTCCTCGTCCGATTTTTCCTCGTCTACAAAGAGCTTGCCCATGGGTTTGGCTGCCGCTTCGTCTTTGGCGACTTTGTCCCAATCCACGTCCGCTTTGGTGCGTTGGTTGGTCTTGCGATCGATGTAAGCCGCCAACTCTTCGGGAGTGGGGTCGATCACGTTGAGTTTGGCGTCGGGTGCAAAACGCTTGACCGAATCGGCGGCGTTGGCAGCGCTCTTGGCGGTGGTGTAGCTTTCGCCTTGGTAACGCTTGTTGAAGATGTAGCGGAAGCGACCGAACTTGTCGTTGGTCACAAAGCAGCTGGACTCGGCGACCGTCTTGCGGAAGGTCTCAATGCCTTTGAGCGCGCCGTCCACGGTGGTAAAACCGGTGCTTTCGTACAAAAGCTGCTTGTTGTTGGCATACAGACGGAAACGGTATCCGTCGATGCAGAGACTGATTTCAAACGATCCGATAACTTTCTTTTCCATATTGCGCTCCTTTTCCTTGGTATTTTTGACGGCGACTGCCGCGACTTTCGCTTGTTTGGGCTCTTCTTTCACTTCGTCGGCTGCCACCTGCTCTTGGGGCGCTACGACGTCGATATCCAACAGATCTTCGTCTTGTTTGGGCTCTTCTTTGATCTCTTCCGCGGCGGGCTCGATGGGTTGCTCTTCGGCGACTGGCTCTTCTTTGACTTCCTCTACGGCTTCCGCTTCCTCGATGGGCTTGACTTCCTCCACGGGTTGGGGTTCCTCTTTGACTTCCTCTACGGCTTCCACCTCGGCAGGCTCTTCCTTGACTTCTTCTTGCGCGGGGATATCCACGTCAAGCTCGTCGTCCTCGATCACGTTGACTTCCTCTTGCTTGGGCTCCTCTTGTTTGGCTTCCACCGCTTCCTCGTGGGGCTCGACGGTCGCTTCCTCTTCGGGTTGGGGCTCGGGTTGCTTTTCGCTTACGTCGCCCGCGGCTTTGTTTTCGACCTTGATTTCTTCGTGTTTGGCTTCCACCACGATCAGATCGTCCTCGCTCTTATTCTGTTCCTCCGCCTTGGGAGCGGCGGCGTTGACGACGACGGGTTTGTCGTTTTTGATCGCTTTGTTGTGCTTGTGCTTGACGCAAGCCGAAATGATGACGGCAAGCAAAATGATGACGAGCGCCAAGGCGGCTGCCGCCAAAATGATAAAAAAGCGGTTGACGTCGATGCTGCCGAATTGCACGTTGCCTTCCAACCACTCGGCGCCCCAAGGCATCTTGTGCGCCCAACCGGAAAACAATTGATTGATTTGTTCCATAAGATTCCTCCATATTGATTACATACATATTCATTGTATCACACCGCCCTAACAAAAGTCAAAGGCAAAATGGAGGTAAAAGTTGGTGAAAACCCGCTATTTGCGATCATTCGAGAGTTTACAAGCAATTACGCGCGATTTGCTTACAGGCGCTTAGCCGTTTTGTTTGCTAAGTCTGTCCAGTGCGTCCAAATACATGGCCGATAGGTTGAGTACGTACCTCTCCTTGGCTACGGGGGATAGGCGGTCGTAATCCGCTTTGACGGTCAAGCGTCCCAAAGGATCGGTGACGAGTCCCTCTTCCTTGTGCATTTGCATGGTCAATTGCCACACCCGCTCCTTTTCTTTGGCGATGGTGGGCAGGGTGCTTTGATCTTCGACGATACCGGTGGTGATGCGCTGTTTGGCGACTTTGGCAAGTGCTTTGATGGCTGATTCTTTCATATCTATCTCCTTATTGGTGGGGCGAGTGTCGTTATTATACGACCCTTTGCGACAAGTAGGATGTCGAATGGAGACGAATAAGGGGCGAAGGCTGACGAATGTGCCGATTGCCCAAAAACGATGGACGACAAGAGGAAAAAGTGGTATAATCGTAATATGAACGATACGATCCGCACCAAACTCAAAGAACTGCCCACTTCCCCCGGGGTGTACATCATGCGGGACGAGAGCAACACGGTGGTGTACGTCGGCAAGGCGACCAACCTCAAAAACCGCGTTCGCTCTTATTTTAACGCGGGCGCCCATACCCAAAAGACCATGGCGCTGGTGGACAAGGTGGTGGACTTCGACTACATTTTGGTGGCGAGCGAAGTGGACGCATTGGTGTTGGAAAACACCCTGATCAAAAAGTACAAGCCCCACTACAACATTCTTCTCAAGGACGACAAGCTCTATCCCTTTTTGCGTATCAACCTCAAAGAGGATTTTCCCCAAGTGACGGTGGTAAGGCGGCTCAAAGCGGACGGAGCCAAATACTTCGGACCCTACATGATCGGCATTACCACCAAGGAGATGTTGGATCTGTTGCACGCGGCGTTCCCCATCCGCAACTGCACGCACAATTTGGCGAAATTGCCCAAAAATCATCGTCCCTGTCTCAATTACCATATCGGTCAGTGCTTGGCGCCCTGCGCGGGGCTCGTCTCCAAAGAAGAATATCACGAGATGATGAAAGGGGTGATCGACTTTTTGTCGGGCAACGACAAAAGGGTGCAGGACATCCTCACCGCCAAGATGCTGTCCGCCGCCGAAAAAGAGCAGTTCGAGGTGGCGCTGTCTTACAAGCACCGCTTGGAGACTTTGGACAAAATGATCCGCAAACAGGTAGTCGCTTTGCCCAAAGATTTCGATCTGGACGTGTGGGGGGTCGCCTACGGCTCGGTGTGCGACGTGGCGGCGGTGTTGTCGGTGAGAGGCGGCAAAGTGGTCGCCGCCGACAAGATCCCCGTCGAGGTGGGATTGGACGATCCCGACAGCATGGAGTCCTTTTTGTACCGCTACTACGCCCAACACTCCCTCAATGCCGAGGAAGTGGTGCTGGGCTTTGCCGCGCCCGAAGGATTGGAAAACGCGCTCAAGACCCTCTCTCCAAAAGTCAGGGTGGTCGTGCCCATACAGGGGTTGCGCAAACAGTTGGTGGATATGGCGATCAACAACGCCCAAGAGTACCTCAGCCGCTCGTCGGCGATGGTCACTCGCCGCGAAAACATGACGGTGGGGGCTTGTGAACAGTTGGCGCGCACCATCGGGTTTGGCGGGCGCATCCATCGCATGGAGTGTTACGATATTTCGCACATTTCGGGCACCTACAAAGTGGGCAGTATGGTGGTCTTTATCGACGGGGAAAAGGATACGTCCTGCTACCGCTATTTCAATATCAAAACGGTGGAGGGCAACAACGACTTCGCCAGTATGCAAGAGGTGTTGACAAGGCGGCTGGAGAGGCTCAAAGAGGGTAAAGACGACTCTTTCGGCGAAGTGCCCGATCTGCTCGTCATCGACGGCGGTATCATCCAAGTGGAGTACGCGCTCAGGGCAATGCAAAAAGAAGGCTACGTCAATACGGCGGTGATCGGTCTCGCCAAGAGAGAGGAGACCATCGTGTTGCGGGACGGCAGCGAGATCAAGTTGCCCCACTCCTCGCTTGCCCTGCAACTGCTGCAGCGCATCCGCGACGAGGCGCACCGCTTTGCCATCACCCATCACCGCGCTCGCCGCAACAAAGCGACTTTGGAGAGTCGTCTCAAAGAGATCAAGGGGGTGGGGGACGCCATGGTCAAGGCGCTGTACAGCGAGTTCCATTCTTTCCAAGCCATTTCCGAGGCGTCGGTGGAGGAGTTGCAAAAGGTGCCGAGACTGTCCAAAAAGACAGCGCAAGCCATCTACGACCATTTTCACGAGGGACAAAAGTAAATGATTGCACGAGTTATTTGCGCCAAGCGGACTTCGCTTGGCTTTTTTGTATCCACGACGGCAAACCACAAAACGCCCCTTTTCGTCGCTTGATCCGAGCGTTTGCGCCGTCGGGTCGCACCCTTTGGCGCGCACAAAGCAAAGAGGGTCGGGGATATTTCTTCAAAAACGGTTGTAGGCGAGGGACGGAATGTGCTATAATAACTTGATTATGGAATATCCTATTGTATTTTGTGATTACGACGGTACTCTGTTCGACCCCGAGGCGGGGTGCGTGCATCCTCGCACCCAAAAGGCGATCGCCGACTATCGAAAGGCGGGCGGTATCTTCGTGTTGACTACCGGGCGCATTTACAGTTCCATCTTGCCTCGCGCGCAAAAGATCGGACTGACCGAAGGCTATTTGGTCTGTCTGCAAGGCTCGGTCGGTTACCGCATCGAGACGGGGGAACAGTTGTTTTGCCACGATCTATCGGTGGACGAGTGGCACGGCGTGGCGGCGCTTGCTCACAGTAAAGGCTGGTATTTTCAGATCTATCACGACACCCACTTTTACGTGGGGGAAATGAATCCCTATACCCGCGGTTACGCCGACTATTGCGGGGTGGAACCCCTAGTCGCGGGCGAGCCGCTGTCCACTTGGGCAGAGTCGAAAGACTGGACGGCTCACAAGATGATCGTGATGACCCCGCCCGACGAGGCGGAAGAGAGGATCGCCCTTCTCAAAAAGGCGTTTCCCGCATTGGATATCAGCCAATCGGGTCCCATGTTTATCGAAGTCGTCAACGCCCGAAGCGGCAAGGGCAACGCGGTCAAAGCCATGTGCGATCTACTTGGTGTTGACGTTGGTCGTTCGGTGTCCTTTGGGGACGCCACCAACGACAATTCCATGCTGTGTGCCGCGGGCGTGGGGGTGGCGATGGGAAACGCCTTGCCCGACACCAAACGAGTGGCGGACGTTGTGTGCGCTCCCGTGTCCCAAGACGGGGTCGCCGACGTGTTGGAAGCCATCATGGCGGGCAAACCCATCGTGTAGCGCATACACTACGACTATGGATTATCTGTCTGTTTGGAAGTCTAACGGTATCGAGTATCAGGAACACGTGCTCGGCGCGACCCTCTCCACTTTCCGCGCGGGCGGCGAGGTGGACTTGGTGGTCTATCCCAACGATCAAACCCAACTCCAAATCGTGATCGACTCCTTGAAAGGGGTCAAATATCACCTGTTCGGGTTGGGCTCCAACACCTTAGTCAGCGACAGCGGGCTCAAGGTCGTGGTGTGTACCAAGCGTATGCAGGGGATAGAGAAAGAGGGCGACGACCTCGTGTGTTTTGCGGGCGAAGCCATGCCCAAAGTCGCCAAATACGCATTGGAGAGTGGGCTTACCGGCGCCGAATGGATGACGGGTATTCCCGGCTCGATCGGCGGCGCGATCAAAATGAACGCGGGCGCTTACGGACACGGCATGGCGGATATCGTCGTCAAGGTGCTTACCCTTTGGGACGGGTTGGCTCGCTGGGTCGAAGCAAAAGACCTCAAGTTCGGCTATCGCACTTCGAGTTTGAAGGGGATCGTCGTCAAAGCGGTGTTGCGCCTGTCCCCCAAGGATCCCGCCGCCATCGCGTCAACGATGGAGCAGATCGCTTTGACCCGTGCGCGCACCCAGCCCCACGAGCCGAGTTTGGGCAGCGTATTCAAAGCGTATCAGGGGAGACCCGCCGCCCCCTATATCCAAGCGGCGGGCATGAAGGGAGTCAAGATCGGGCAAGCCAAAGTGAGTGGCTTGCACTGCAATTTTATCGTCAATCAAGGGGGCGCCACCGCCCGCGATTATCTGCGACTTGCCGACAGCGTGCAACAAAAAGTGTACGAGCAGGCAGGGATCCGATTGGAGCGGGAGTTCGTGTTGGCGACCGACGAATAGGTTATGATAGAGGACGTCGTTTTGCGTGAAGAAGTGGTCGACAAAGGGTCGGAGACGGGCAGTCAAAAGTCCGCCCTCTCTTATCTTGCCGCCTATTTGGTCACGGCGGGGGAGTTGTCTTGGAGCAGCAAAGGAGTCAAAGTGTCTTTGTCTCTCTACACTTCCGAAGCGGCGTTGAGCGCGAGCAAGTGTTTGGAATACCTCTACGACTACCGCCCCGAGATCGGTATCTTTCGCCCTCACGATCGCCGTAGGCGCAAGCAATATCAGTTGGAATTGAGCGAACGGTTGAGCGGCAAATTGTTGGAAGACTGCCGTATGGTCAGATCCCACGACGGGGAGATCGAGTACAAGTTGGGCTTGGCGTCCCTGTCTTGGGTGGAAGACCGCTGTTATTTTGCCGCGCTCTATCTTCAATCGGGTAGGCTGTACAATAGCGGCGGGGACTACCGATTGGATCTCGCCGTCCCGCACATCGAGCAAAGGCTCAGCGAGATACAGCGCGCCCTTTCCCGTTATTCGTTGCGCGCTTACATCCGCAAGGGGAAGGAGAACGACGTCTTTACCCTTAGGCGCACCGCGGTCGCGGACCTTGTGGGCTTGATGGGCGCGTCGCGATGTTCGCTTACCATCTCCGAGTTTTACGTGGAGAAGGAAGCCAACAAGTCGGTCAATCGCAACAGCAACTGCTATGCGTCCAACTTGGACAAAGCCATTTCCGCCGCGGCGTATCAAACCTGGGCGATCACCATGCTCGAAGAAAAAGGGGAGTTGGCGCACTTTTCGCCCGAAGTCAAAGAGGTGGCGAGACTGAGAGTTTTGCACCCGGACATGCCCCTATCCGAGATCGCCGACAAAATGAACAGCAACAAGAGCACGGTGTTTCACCGTATGAAAAAACTGACCGACAAGGCCGAGGAATTGAAGAGGAGAGAAGAATGAAACCGTTTGTGCATTTGCACGTACACACCGAATACAGCTTGTTGGACGGTGCCGCCCGTATCAAAAAATTGTTCGATCTGGCGAGGGAACTCAATATGCCCGCTATCGCCATGACCGACCACGGCAATATGTACGGGGCGATGGATATGTTCCACGCCGCCGAGGATTCGTGGCAAACGGTCGTCAAAAAACTCAAGCTCAAAGACGCCGTCGCCCAATACGAAGCGGACGTTTTGCCCGCCTATCAAAAGGCGGCTGCCGAATACGAAGCCGCCCACAAAGAATGGGAAAAGCGCAAAGAAGCGTTGATCAAAGAGGAAGGGGAGCCCAAAGAGGACGTCCTCTCTCCCCAAATGACCGCGCTCCTTGACGAGGAACCCAAGCCCCCCGTCAAACCCGATCAACCCACCTACGACGACATGGTCATCAAAGGGGAGGATAGGGAGAAGTACAAAGACCTCTACGTCAAGCCCATTATCGGCTGCGAGTTCTATATGGTGGAGGATATGCACGTCCCGGGCGGCAAAAACGACCACCTTATCCTGCTCGCCAAAGACGACGTAGGCTACCACAATCTGATGAAACTCAACTCGCTCGCGTGGTTGGAGGGCTATTACAGCCGCTGGCCGCGTATCGACATGAAGTGCTTGAAGGAGCACGCCGAGGGGTTGATCTGTCTGTCCGCTTGCGTGGCGGGGCGTATCCCTCGCTATATCTTAGACAACAATTACGAAGCCGCCAAACGGCACGCTCTGGAACTGCAATCCTATTTTGCGCCGGGCGACTTCTATCTCGAGATGCAAAACCACGGCATACACGATCGGGACGGCAACTTGATCGAAAAAATCGTCAACGCCCACTTGACCCGTATGTCGAGGGAACTCGATATCCCCTTGGTCGTCACCAACGACGCGCACTACTTGCGCAAGTCGGACGCCGAGATGCACGAGGTACTGTTGTGCATCCAAACCGCCGATTATATGGACAACGAAAAGCGATTCCGCTTCGAGGGGACGGAGTTTTACGTCAAGAGCTACGACGAGATGGCGGAGTTGTTCCCCACCCAGTTGGACGCTTTGGATCGCACTTTGGAGATTGCCGACAAGATCACGTTGACCATTCCCAAAAAGAAACCCCTGCTTCCTCCGTACTATCCCGAGGACGGCTCCACGCCCGCCGAGTTTTTGCGCAAGATGACCTACGACGGCTTAAAGCGCCGCTACGGGGAGATCACCCAAGCGTTGATCGACCGCGCCGAGTACGAATTGGGCGTGGTCATCGACATGGGATTTGCCGAGTACTACCTTATCGTGTGGGACTTTATCCACTACGCCAAAACGCACGGGGTGCCCGTGGGCGCGGGACGCGGCTCGGGCGTGGGCTCCATCGTGGCGTACGCCATCGGCATCACCAACGTGGATCCCCTCAAATACAACCTCATCTTCGAGCGTTTCCTCAACAAAGAGCGGGTATCCATGCCCGACTTTGACGTGGATATCTGTTCGGACGGGCGCGAAAAGGTGATCGAGTACGTCCGCAACAAGTACGGGCGGGAAAAGGTCACCCAGATCATCACCTTCGGTACCCTTGCCGCCAAACAAGCCATCAAGGACGTGGCGAGGGTCTACCGCGTGCCGTTTGCCGAGGTGGAAGCCATCACCAAGCCCATCCCCAACGTGCCGGGGTGCTGTTTGAAAGGGGTGCTGGGCCGCTACGACCAAAACAACAAAAAGGACGCCGAAAAGTACAACAAAATGCGCTCCAACGAGTTGATCGAGATGTACGAGCGGGATCCCAACGTGCGCCGTATCGTGGATATGGCGGAAAAGTTGGAAGGTATGCCCCGCAATACGGGTATGCACGCGGCGGGCGTGGTGATCTGCGCCGAGCCGGTGGCGGATCACATCCCCTTGCAGCACAACGACGGCATCGTCACCACCCAATATCCCAAAGATCAAGTAGAGGAGTTGGGATTGCTCAAAATGGACTTCTTGGGCTTGACCAACTTGCAGGATATCAAGTTTGCCAAGCAGTACATCAAGGAGAATACGGGCAAGGACATTGACTTCGAAAAGCTGGGTTACGAGGATCCCGCCGTGTACGAGTTGATCGGCTCGGGAGAGACGGACGCGGTGTTCCAGTTGGAATCGGCGGGAA
>CADBTQ010000045.1 GCA_902797685.1 uncultured Eubacteriales bacterium
ACAGACAGACAGACAGACAGACAGACAGACAGACAGACAGACAGACAGACAGACAGACAGACAGACAGACAGACAGACAGACGTATAGTCTGACCTTTTGGCATACGCAATCGACGAAAGACGTCTCGCCCCTATCGACGCGACGTCTTTTTGTTTGTCGAAAAAGGAGAACGATATGAAAAAGTATTCTTGGTTGATCGTGCTTGCCTTGGCGCTGACGATAGCAGTCGGCACCTCATTGGTCGCTTGCGCCAAAGAGCAAACTCCCGCCACGCCCACACCGCAGGGCGGAGGCACTGACGCCACGACCGATCCCGTCACGTTGGATACCCCCGTGGTGACTATCGGCGAGACGGGTAGCGCTCGGTGGACTTCCGTCCCGCACAGCAGCTATTACAACGTGTCTGTCGACGGCGTCATCAAAAAACACTCCGTTCCTCTGCCCGTCCAACTGACGGCGGGGCAGACCATTTTGGTACAAGCGGTGGGCAACGGTACGACCTATCTCGACAGCGCTTGGTCTGATGCGGTCGCATACGTTCCCGCTTCGGTCGATCTCGTCAAATTGGATACGCCCGTGGTGACCATTTCGGATAGCGGCTTGGCGAGTTGGTCGGCTATACCCCACGCGGTAGGCTATTGCTACAAGTTTTTCGGCGGTAGCGAGGAGACCGCGTCGACTTTGTCCGTGCAGATGACCGCGGGGCAGACAATCACGGTCAAAGCCTTGGGCGACGGCGTCGAGTACGCCGATAGCAATTGGTCTATCAGCCAAACCTTTTCGGGTGGACAAAGCGCGGGCATCAAATTGTCTACTCCCGCTCCCCACGTGGACGAGGACGGCGTTACCGTTCGTTGGGCTGCCGTCGAGGGGGCGAGCGGTTATCAGATCCACTGGTTTTCCATCTATTGGACGGAAGACGACAAAAACTCGACTTACGACAACGGCAACTACAACGCGACCGTCAGTTCTCTCTATTTTGTGACGAGGGAAGACTACCGCGACGACGCATACCGGTACGAAGTGCGCGCCTTGGGCGACGGTATCGCGTACCGCGATAGCGATTGGTCTGCGCCTTTGGCGATGACCGACGTAGAGATCACGCCTTTGGGCGCTCCCTACGTGACCGTTTCGGATAGCGGCTTGGCGAGTTGGGAACAAAACGCTTTGGCTGTCGGCTATCTGTACAAGATCAACGGCGGCGAAGAACAGCGAGCGACGGGCACGTCTGTACAACTTGCCGACGGGCAATCCATCTCGGTCAAAGCGCTTGGCAACGGCGTGACCTTTGCGGATAGCCCGTGGTCTACCTCTATGACTTACAATCGCCCCGCTTCGGGCGACCCCGATTTGTGTTTGTTGGGGATCCAAGTCAGCGACAAGGTCGAGTCGTCCGCGGCGGGCGAGATCGAACAACCCCGTTATGCTCCTGCCGCCGCAGGCGACGGTGAAGAGGATCCCAACAAAGGGAAGTACCGTATCGTCATGAAAGACGGCTCGATAGGCTACGTCTGCGATCAATTCGTCATGTCGGTGGAGGACTACAACAGATTGAAACCCACTTTTGACGACCCCCGCTACTATCCCGAATATCACGAAGGCGTCAACCGTTTCGCTTCTCCCCAAGCCCTCAACGGCAACGACATTTCCATCGACGTCACCGTGCGCAACCGTCGGCGCGATCCCTTCGTCGATCTCGTGTTGTATCTCAGTTGGTTGGATACCGACGTGGTATTCAACGAAGGTCACGGCGCTTATCAATGCGCCACCACCACCGTCCGAGAAGGGGACGAATGGGTCACTCATATCACCATCGAGTTGGACGGCGTGGTCTTCGACCAAGACTGCTACGCCTATATCGAGATCAAGGAGATATATTTCTTGCGCGGCGGTAGCGAACAGATGGCTGCCGATCTGGTCAACGTCAGCACTCGCACCCGTGAGATGTATACCACCAAAGAGTCTGATCGCAACGGCGACTTTACCGTCCGCTACAATGCGGGCGGCTTCGAGCCGATAGAGGTGCTCAAATTGGTGGAAGGCCCCTATGGCGGCGGCTATCAAAACGTGTTGGATCATTATATCTTCAACGCGCCCGGCGTGACCATCACCGGCTACAACGGCTCCAAGACCCGATTGGAAAAGGGGGATATCCCCGAGAGCATGGTGTGTCACGGTTTCTATTACGCTACCGCCTACACCGTCAACAGGATCTCGATCGGATACGGCGACGACATTACCTACGTGTACGTGCCCGACAGCGTGTTTCACTTCCTGCTGACGAATTGTCCGTTGGAAGAATTGCGCATCCACGACGGCTTGACCTACCTTTGCGTCGAAAACACGCCTTTGGCAAAAGGGCAGGGTAAGGGCGACAACCTCACCACCGTCGGCGAACTGTGTTATGCCAAGCGCTACTTGGGCACGGACAACGATCCCTACCATGTTTTGCTCCATTGCTTCCCTTACGACCCCGTCGACGGGGTGGTGGTGTACGAGGAGGACGACGACCCCGCCAGTCCTTTCTATCAAAAACCCATCGTGGATCCCATGCCGCAAGTATTTGCGGTAGGATATGACAAGTTGGATTGGTACACTTTTGTGTATGACCATTTCGTGTTTCGCACCGAACTCTATTATCCCGAATGTTTGAGCTTGGTGCGCTTTGCGGACGGCTACACCCCCGAGGGTACCGCTCTCAACATCCCGGGCAGCGTGAACGTCATTGCGAGTCGCGCCACGACCGTGACCGAAGACGACGACATTTCGGAGCTCAAATCGGGCACCTACCGCGTGCGCAGGATAGAAGCGGACGCTTATTTCAACAAAAACAAGACTTTCGACGCTCTCGTGTTGGGCGAAGGGATCGAGATCATCGGGCGTAGTGCGTTTTACAATCTGACCTCCGTGACGATGCCCGACACCGTCAAGATCATTGACAGCGCTTTCGTCAACTGCAAATTCGGTACGCTCACGCTGAGCAACTCGCTCCAATCGATGCGCGTGGAACTTGGGAACTACTTGGAAGTGGATACTTTGGTCGTCCCCGACAGCGTGACCGACTTGGATTTGTATATGAGCAAGATCAAACATTTGACCATCGGCGACGGCGTCTCCCAACTGCAACTTTCCGGTTTGTCCGATCTGATCACTCTCGTGCTGGGTAGTGGCGTCACCGAGATCCCCGACGGAACGTTTGCATCCTTGTCCGCGTTGACGAGCGCAACGATGTCCGCGGTCGTCCGTATCGGCGACAGGGCGTTTAGGGGTTGTTCTCAACTCGAAACCGTCTATATGCCCTCGGTCGAATCTATCGGCGCCTCCGCGTTCAACGGGTGCGCTTCGTTGGAACTCGACGAATTGCCCGAAGGGCTGACCGCGTTGGGCGGGAGCGCGTTTGCGGGTTGCGAATGTTTGGATATCGCTTCTTTGCCCCAAGGGGTCAGGCGCGTCGCTCCCTCGGCGTTCAGCGGCTGCAAGGGGTTGACTTCGCTTGATCTGAGCGACGTGGTCGCCATAGCGTACGGCGCCTTTGACGGTTGTGGCAATTTGCGTCGCGTTACCTTTGGTAACGGATTGCTCGATATCGACCCGTGGGCGTTCCGCAACTTGACCAAGTTGTCCACCCTTTCCATACCCGACGGGTGCCGCGTGCACGCGTCTGCGTTCAGCGGTTGTACCAACTTGACTTCGGTCGTGTTGGGCGACGGCGTTTGGTTGGGCGATCTGGTGTTTAACGGGTCGAGCAAACTCGCTACCGTGACTTTGGGCGACGACGTGACGTTGGGCGATCGCGACTTTTACGGTTGTCCCGTCGCCACCCTGACCATAGGTAGCGGCGTGGTCGCGCCCAACGGCATATTGCGTCGGTGCAAATCTTTGACGACGGTCGATCTGTCCGCTTTGGACGAGATACCCGCCTATGCGTTTGCCGACTGTACCGAACTGACCGCCGTCACCGCGTCGTCTACCTTGACCGATATCGGCGAGTACGCTTTCAGCAATACCAAATTGACCGCGTTCGACTTCCCGTCCACTCTCAAAACCATCGGCGACCAAGCCTTTGCGGGTAGCAAACTTGCCGCGGTGGCCTTGCCCGACGGTTTGCAAAAGGTAGGCTACTACGCCTTTGGCAACGTGCCCGCCACCTCTTGTCGTATTCCCGACACCATCACCGAGATGTATCCCAACTCGTTTGAGTTCAAACTGACTTGGAACGAGTACGAATGGAACTACAATATGCAACTGCCGCAACTGTCGGTGTACGGTCGTCTGTGTTATCTCGGCTCGGTGAGCAATCCTTACTTTATCTGTATCGGCGCGCCCAATGGGGAACTTTCTCCCGGCGAGTATACGCCCGCCGCCATCCATCCCGATTGCAAGTATATCGGCACCAAAGCCTTGTACGGCACGTCTGCCACTATTCCCGAAGACTTTTTGCCCGAAGGGCTGTTGGGCATCGGCGATAAGGCGTTTGCCTGCGACTCCTTCGGTGGCGTGGCGACTTTGTCCAACTTGATCATTCCCGACAGCGTGACCTATCTCGGCAGCGAAGTTTTTGCCAATTCGGGTATCCAAAGCGTGCATATTGGTATGGGTCTTACCTCTATCGGCGGATTTAACGGCTGCGCTTCGCTGTCTACCGTCACGGGCGGCTCAAACGTGGAGGAACTGAGAGCGCAAGCCTTCCTCGGCTGTACTTCTTTGACTGATTTGCCTTTTGGTAGGCTCAAACGATTGGAATATCAATGCTTGGGCGGAGTGCCTTTGACCACTCTCAACGTGTCCGACGATGTGGAGTCGGTCGACAAATGGTTCTTCCGACTTTCGTATTACGCGAGCGAGCCCACCTATGTGGACGCCCTCGCCGAATTGCCTTACGTCAATTACAAAAACGGTATCTACTACCTCGGCAACGACGACAACCTCTATCTCGTGTTGATGATCGTGGATCCCACCGCTCGCAACGTCAAGATCCAAGAAGGGTACAAGATCATGGTTGACGACGCGTTCGCAAAAATCTCGTCGGAGATCGTCTTCAAAAACGACGGCTATGCCGACTATATCCCCTCCAACAAAAACGACTACTATTGGCTGTGGAAGGTGACCGACGCGACCTCGCACATGGACGGCGCGACCGACGTGGGCAGAACGCTTCCCTTTATGAAAGCGTACGCCGCCGATCTGCAATCTTTTGTGGACGACGAGCAAAATCACACCCACTACAACGTTAAGAGCGTGATTTTGGGCAACGGCAGCGACAGTTTGTTGGTGCGCAACGCGTTCAATTCGCCTCAATCCTATCTGTATACCGAGATCGACGTGCCCGATACTGTCAAGATACTCAAAGTCAAGTCTTTGACCATTCCGGTCACCGCGTCGTTGATATGGGGTACCGTCATCAATATCGGCAAGGGCGTGACCAAGATCGAGACGGGCGCCATCGACTTGTCCGACAACTACGACGTATATACCGACGCTTCGGTCAACACGGCGCATCCGCACGGCGGTATCACCGTCAATTATGACGGCACGATGGCGGAATGGGCGGAGATCGAGTTGCAACCCGGTTGGATCAACGCGGACGTCACGTCCGTCCGTTGTTCGGACGGCGTGGCGCAAATCCAAGATTGGTACTTCTACAACGGCGAGGCGTATACTTACGACGAGTTATTGGAGATAGATCCGGGGCAGGTGGAAGTGCAGCGCTCCACCCAATATTAGTCTTTTCGCGTTAATTGTGCAAATCCGAGGCGGTGCAGTCGCTTGCTCGGCTCATGTACGGGTAGTACATTGGACCCTCGCGCGCTCCCTCGTACCGCGTCGTCTTTATCCCAATTAACGCGAAAAGGGGAGTACCACTCTTTTGGTCGTTCTAACATCCCTCTCTCATTCCGTTATCGTCTCGTTATCGAGGGGATGGCGTGGAGAGGGAGTAACCAATTTGTGACACATGATCAGAGCCTTTCTCAAACAAGAGGAAGGCTTTTTGTGTTGTGGGAGGCGGTATATCGGTAAAGGAGAGGGGTGAAAGAGTGCGATTTTGTTATCAATATGAGTGATAATCGTTTGCTTTTTGTATAAGGTGGGTTTATAATATCAAATGTCGGTTTGCATAGCAAACCAACGATAAGGAGGGAGAGCCCCGTCGGGCGAAAAGGATATGTCCGAAAACATGCAGATCAATCTCGAATTGTACAGGGTGTTTTACATCGTCGCCAAGACGGGCAGTTTGACCAAAGCCAAAAAGGAATTGTTTATCTCTCAACCCGCCATCTCGCAAGCCATCAAACAGTTGGAGACCCAGTTGGGCGGCAGATTGTTTATCCGCACGAGCAAGGGCATGGAGTTGACCAGCGAAGGCAAGGTCATGTTCGAGTACGTGGAACAAGCGTACGGGCTCATCAACATGGCGGAAAACAAGTTCAGCCAAATGAAGGGCGTCGCCTTTGGCGAGATCAGCATCGGCGCGTCGGACACGTTGAGCAAGTTTTTTCTTATCAATCACATTCGCCGTTTCCGCGAAAAGTATCGCGATATCAACATCCGCATCACCAACCGCACCTCGGAAGAGAATATCAGCTTGCTCAAAGCGGGCAAGATCGATATGGCGATCATCAACTACACGGCGGGACTGGACGAGCCTTCGGTGGAGTTTACCCCGTGCGCCACGGTGGGGGAGTGCTTGGTAGCGAGCAAAAGTTGGATCGGTCGTCCCGACCACCCGCTGTCCGCGGGGGAGTTGTCCCGATATCCTTTGATCATGTTGGAGCGCAAGTCGTCCACCCGTCGGGAGATCGAGACCGCCATCGTCGAGGCGGGCGGCAGCGTGCGTCCCACCTTGGAGCTGTGCTCGGTGGATATGATCGTGGAGTGCGCCAAGATCGGTATGGGCTTGGGGCTCGTCACCAAGGAATTCGTCAAAGACGAACTGGCAAGAGGGGAGTTGGTGGAAGTGCCCACCACCTTCGCTTTGCCTCGTCGCAACATCACCATCGCCACCATGAAGGGAGTTCCCCTCAACTTTGCGGCGACCAAGTTTTGCGAATCTATCATCAAACAATAATTAGTCTTACGGAGGCTTTATGAAACAACTTACTTCTCAACAATTACGATCGACTTACCTGTCTTTCTTTCAAGAGAGAGGACACGCCGTCATCAAATCGGCGTCCCTTATCCCCGAAAACGATCCTACCGTGTTGTTTACCACGGCGGGTATGCACCCCTTGGTCCCCTACCTCTCGGGTGAAAAGCACCCCATGGGTACCCGTCTTACCGACGTGCAAAAATGCGTGCGCACGGGTGACATCGACGAGGTGGGCGACAGTAGCCACTGCACCTTCTTCGAGATGTTGGGCAACTGGTCGTTGGGCGACTATTTCAAAAACGAATCCATCGGTTGGTCGTACGAGTTTTTGACCAAAGTGTTGGGCATTCCCGTGGAAAAGTTGGCGGTGTCCGTATTTGCGGGAGACGAGGACTGTCCTCGCGACGAAGAGTCGGCGGCGATCTGGAACGCCAACGGTATCCCCCAAGACCGCATTTTCTTTCTGCCCAAATAGAACAACTGGTGGGGCCCCGCCGGCGAGACCGGTCCTTGCGGCCCCGATACCGAGATCTTTATCGACACGGGCAAACCCAAGTGCAGCGAGACCTGTTCGCCCGCTTGCGATTGCGGCAAATACTTGGAGATCTGGAACAACGTGTTTATGCAGTTCCACAAGGACGCCGAGGGTCATTACAGCCCCCTCAAACAAAAGAACGTGGACACGGGCATGGGCTTGGAGCGCACTTTGTGCGTGCTCAACGGGCACAAATCGGTGTACGAGACCGACCTGTTTGCGTCCGCCATCGCCAAGATCGCCTCTTTGTCGGGTAAAGCCTACGGCGAGGACGAGGAGTCCACTCGCGCCATGCGCGTGATCGCCGATCACACCCGTACCGCCACCATGCTGTTGGGAGACGAAAACGGGATCGTGCCCTCCAACGTCAACCAAGGCTACATCCTGCGCCGCTTGATCCGTCGCGCGGTGCGTTATGCTCGTTTGATCGACCTGCCCGACGACGCGTTGACTGAGGTCGCCAAGGTGTATATCGAGCAATACAAGGACGTGTATCCCGAGATCGGGCAAAACGCGGACAAGATCGTGACCGAACTCGCCAAAGAGGCGGTCAAGTTCCAAGCGACTTTGGCGCAAGGGATCAAAGAGTTCGACAAGGTGGTGGGGTATCTGCCTCCCGACGTCAAACGCCTGAGCGGCAAAGCGGCGTTCCGTCTGTACGACACTTTCGGCTTCCCCATCGAGATGACGGTGGAGCTTGCCAAGGAAAAGGGCTACGAAGTGGACGTCAAGGGCTACAACAAAGCGTTTGAAGAACACCAAGCCAAGTCCCGCGCGGGCGCCGAGCAGACCTTTAAGGGCGGTCTTGCCGATCACCAAGAGGCGACCAACCGTCTGCACACCGCCACCCACTTGATGAATGCGGCTTTGCGTACCTTGCTCGATCCCAACATCCGTCAACGCGGCAGCAATATCACCGCCGAGAGATTGCGTTTTGACTTCAACTTCGATCGTCCCTTGACCCCCGACGAGATCAAGGCGGTGGAAGATTGGGTCAACGCCGCCATCAAAGCGGACGTGCCCGTGGTGTGCGAGGAGATGAGTTTGGAAGAGGCCAGAGCCAAGGGCGCTATGGGTATCTTCGACAACAAGTACGGCGAGGTCGTCAAGGTGTACACGATGGGCGAGTACAGCTGCGAGATCTGCGGCGGTCCTCACGCTGCTCGTACGGGCGAATTGGGCGAGTTCCATATCGTCAAAGAGCAATCCTCTTCGGCGGGCATTCGCCGTATCAAAGCGGTTTTGCAATAAATATACTGCACTATGAATTGGCGCAAAGAAGACATCAATACCGTATTGGAGCGCGACCCCGCCACCACCTGCAAATGGGAAGTGGTGCTGTGTCACAACGGCTACAAAGCCCTCCGTATGTATCGTCGCGCTCACGCGCTGTGGGAAAAGGGTCACCGTTTTCGTGCCCGCCTTATGTCCTACCGCTGCGTGCGCAAGACCGGGGTGGATATCCATCCCGCCGCCAAGTTGGGTAGACGGGTGTTCATCGATCACGGCGTGGGCGTGGTCATCGGTGAGACCGCGGTCGTCGGGGACGACGTGCTTATCTACCAAGGGGTGACTTTGGGCGGTACGGGCAAAGACGTGGGCAAACGCCATCCCACCGTGGAAGATAGGGTGTTGTTGTCCTCGGGGTGCAAAGTGCTCGGCCCCGTGACCATCGGTCACGACAGCAAGATCGGCGCGGGCAGCGTGGTCATCAAGGACGTGCCCGAACACAGCACGGTGGTGGGCGTGCCCGGCAGGGTAGTCAAGACCAAGGACGTCAAGGTGACGGATATCGACCAAGTCCACGTGCCCGACCCCGTGTTGGATATTCTCAAAGACCTTTCCGAGCGCACCTGCCGACTGGAAGTGGAAGTCAAAAAACAAAAGGATAAGGAGTAACTATGTTACGCGTATATAATTCGTTGACTCGTACCAAAGAGCCTTTCGTTCCCCTCAACGGCAACACCGTACACATGTACGCTTGCGGCATCACCGTGTCGGGGGACGCGCATATCGGTCACGCCTATCAGGCGTTGATCTACGATATCATTCGCCGCTACCTCGTCAAAAAGGGGTACGACGTGACTTACGCTCGCAACTATACCGACGTGGACGACAAGATCATCGCCTCGTCCGCCAAAGCGGGTATGGACGCGATGGACTACGCCGAGATGATGATCGAGCGCATCGACAAGGAGATGGCAAGACTGGAAGTCGGGGAGCCCGACCTTTGGTTGAGAGCCACCAAGCACATCGACCACATCGTGGACTTCGTGCAAGGCTTGATCGACAAAGGTCACGCCTACGCCACCCCCAAAGGGGACGTGTATTTTGCGGTGGAGACCGACCCCTCGTACGGGCATTTGAGCAATCGCAACTTGGAAGACGCCAAAGTGGGGGTGCGTATCGACCCCGACGAGCAAAAGAGGGACGCGTTGGACTTCGCTCTTTGGAAGAGCGCCAAGCCCGGCGAGATCTTTTGGCACAGCCCTTGGGGCAACGGCAGACCCGGTTGGCATATTGAGTGCTCGTGCATGAACCGCGTGGCGTTCGGCGATCAGATCGACATCCACGGGGGCGGCAGGGACCTGATCTTCCCCCATCACGAAAACGAGATCGCCCAAACCGAGTGCTTGACGGGCAAACCCTTTGCCAAGTATTGGTTCCACAACGGGTTGATCAAGGTCAACGGACAAAAGATGAGCAAATCGTTGGGCAACAGTCTCTTGCTTAGCGACCTGTTGGATAAGTATCCCGCCGAGAGTATCAAGTTTGCGCTATTGCAAAACAACTACCGCGGGGATATCAACATCACCGACAATTTGTTCCCCGACGCGGACAAACAGATGACCGAGTTCTATCGCATTATCGGCGCCGCCCAAAAGGCGTTTTGCGACGTCAAGGATGCGGAAGAAGAGGTCAACGCCTCTTTCGACGAGGCGATGGACGACGACTTCAACACCGCCAAGGCGCTCGCCGATCTGTTTGGTCTTGCCAAGAGGATCAAGAGTTTGACCGCCAAGGGCGACCCCCAAGCGGCGCGACTTGCCAACGGGATCGTGGCATCTTACGGCTTGCTCGGTCTGTTTGGCAAAGATCCGCAGACGGTTGTTGAGGCTTACGACGCCAAACACAAGGTATCCGCACCCTCCGAGATCGTGGCGCTTGCCGAGCAAAGGCTGGACGCCAAGCGCAACAAGGATTGGGCGAAAGCGGACGCTTTGCGGGCGGAATTGACCGCCAAAGGCTGGGCGGTCAAGGATACCAAAGACGGGTACGAATTGACGCCTTTGGCGTAATCGTATCTACGCTAACGATAGGTCTCGGCGTTTTCCTCTCTTGGGGGATCCGCCGAGACCTTTTTTTGTTGGGTGGCATTTGCCACTGAGGCAAAATTAATTTTGGGACACAAGATGTGGAACGTCTACTCCCCATTCGGGGTATCGACCTTTTGCACGCATTATTCATCATATTATGCAAGGCTTTGGGGCGGTGGGGTGAAAAATGTCGTGAAAAAGCGGATTTTGGCGGAAAAACCTGTCGAAAGAGGGGGCGGATTATGCATAATTTTGTCAACCCGTCGGGGAATGTTTTGTCGAAAGTGCGCACGGGCGCAAGCCACCCTGCCGAGCGCAAATACACAATATATTGTGGTGTACACAAAATACAGTCCCAAAATATGGTAAAAAGTGGCTTGACAAAAGTTTTTTGCTTTGGTACAATGCGAAGCGAAAGTTTGTTTTAGGAGGTCTTCTCGATGTACAGAGTCAGGAAGAGAGACGGCAGTATCGTCAATTTTGATATCACCAAGATTGCCGACGCGATCAAAGCGGCGTTTGACGCCACCCACCAACCTTATACCGACGACGTGTTGGATCGTCTTACTTTGCGCGTGACCGCCGAGTTTTCGCACAAGGTCAAGGACGAATTGATCTCGGTCGAAGATATTCAGGACAGCGTTGAGGTCGTGTTGATCCAATGCGACTACGTGGACGTCGCCAAAGCGTACATCCTTTATCGTAAACAACACGAGTCCATTCGCAAAGTCGCCAGCACCGTTATCAATTATAAGGATACTATTGATAACTATCTCAAGATCAACGATTGGCGCGTGAAAGAGAACTCGACCGTGACCTACTCGGTCGGTGGTCTTATCCTCAACAACTCGGGCGCTTTGACCGCCAACTATTGGCTGAGCGAAGTGTACGACGAGGAGATCGCTTCCGCTCACCGCAACGCGGATATCCATATCCACGATCTGTCCATGCTCACCGGTTACTGCGCCGGTTGGAGTTTGCGCCAGTTGATCGAGCAAGGTTTGGGCGGCATCCCCGGCAAGATCACCTCTTCGCCCGCCAGCCACTTGTCCACTCTGTGCAACCAAATGGTCAACTTTTTGGGCATCATGCAAAACGAATGGGCGGGCGCGCAAGCCTTCTCCAGTTTCGATACCTACTTGGCGCCCTTCGTCAAGGTAGACAACCTCTCTTACAAAGAGGTCAAACAATGCATCCAATCCTTTATCTACGGGGTCAACACG
>CADBTQ010000046.1 GCA_902797685.1 uncultured Eubacteriales bacterium
CGGCGAACATAGCGCCCAAGTGCAAGCCGATACCGTGTTCGATATCGGTGCCGATGGTGATCTCGTCTCCGGTCACCGTCTTAGCCGCCAAGGTTTGGAGATTGCCGATGGCGATCAAACTGGTGGCGTCGGGAGCGGTCACGTCAAGACCCGCCAACGCCAAAGCGCGGGACAGCACTTGCGTGGACAAGCTCAACGCCAGCCCCGAGTCGGACAAACTCAACTTGCCGAGCAACTTGACGATATCGCTGACCGTGATCTCGCCCGCCTCGGCGGTCTTGCCGCCCGACAACATATTGAGAATGATGGAGTGCAGATCGAACGCGTTGGCGACCGACACTTTCATGTTGAGCGCGGGAATATGGATATAGATGGTATCCACCGCATTGCTGAGGTAATAAATACCCACCACGGGTTTGCCCTCGGGATAGAGGTCGGGATCCGCCAATTTGTCGCGAATGATCACCATCATCTCCAACTTCATGTTGTTGATGATGTTGTCGACCACGTCGGTCAAATTGGAGCCGCCCAATCTCGCCAAGGAGATACCCGTGAGGTCCAAGCCCGAAACGCCCATCTCCACGTCGACCGAGTAGAACACGGTCTTGTCGAGAGTGGAAGTCAAGAACAATTTGAGCATATCGTTGTAGGACGCCACGAGGTCGGAAGTCAACTGCTCTTCCCCGTCCACCACGGTGGTGGAAGAGGACATCTGCGCCTTGACGGTCAACCCTGCGGACAGGTACAACTGACCCAACGTCTGCATATCGGCGGCGTTAGAGCGCAACGACTCGATGGTCGACTTATAGCGATCCCGCTCGGTCAGATCCTGTCCATCGGACAGGAAGAACAGGTCGTAGTCGCTGAGGGTAAGCGCCGCAAACGAATTGTCGGACAGTTGCAAGGTAAGACCCGACTTTTGGGGACCCACCTCGACGACCACCTCCTTAAACAAAGCGTTGACGGTCTCTTCCAAATCGATATCCAACGCGGACGAGTCGAGCAATCCCGCCGCCGTCGCCAAACGAACGGCAAGCGCAAGCAAACCGTTGTTGACCGACAAGCTGAGACCCTCGTCTTGATCCGCGTTCACCGCGATCACGGCGTCCTCGGCACGGGCGGTGGGTTGATTGATCAAAGACAACACCAACTCCACGATATCCAAGTCGTCCAATCTGACGCCTTGTCCTTGCCCCAAGTCGCTGCCGAACATGACGTACAGCGATTCCTCGATCAAAGTCTTGGTACCGTCTTCGGACGGATGGCGGTCGCGGTTGTTGTAGTACAAAGTCACGAAACGATTGGAATCACGATAGAGATCCTCGCCGTCCGAGCTGAAGTAGACGCTGAGGAACAATTCCACTTGCAATTCGCCGAGACCCGCTTGGCTCACGCCGCCCAATTCCACGTTGACGGCGAGGTCCAACCCCAAGTCGAAGTTGGCAAGTCCCGACTCGGTATCCACCGACAGGCGCAAGCCGTCACCCTCGATGAGGGTGCCCAACAAGTTGTTGACCTTGGTGGCGTACTCTTGATCCAGTTGCACGCTGATTTGCGCGCGAGTATCCAACCCGAGGTTGAGTTCGTTCCAAGGAACGTAGCTGTCAAGACTCGGGAAGAAGTCGGCGGGACGGGCAAAGCCCACTTGCAAGCCGCCCAAGCCCACGGCAAGACCAAAGGTCACTTGATCGTCCTGACCCAAGAAGTTGAGTCCCAAGTCGACCGCAAGACCATTTTCGTTGATTCCGAGCCCCAAGTCGACCGCCACCGAAGGCAGCACGCCCACCAAGGCTTCCATGCCCACGAGACCCAACACGCTATCCAAGAAGTCGGCGCGAGTGATGATCTCCAACATGGTGGACTTGCCGCTGACGCCCACGACGTTGATCTGTTCGATCACGTCGCCGACCAAGCCGAGGATATCCAAACCTTCCTCTTCCTCGTCGGCGTGCGCCACGAAGTCGAGTCCTTGCAGGACGGGTCCCAAATTGTCCTCGATCAACTTGGACAATCCGAGCCCTTGAATATAGAACTTTTTGGCGTTGGCGGTCAAAGCGGTGTCGCCCAAGTCGACGAACACTTTGTCCTCTCTGCCGTCAAAGCTCAACGTAAGCAAATTGATATCGTCGTCGCCGTGCAAAGCAAGTACCAGACCCGTGTTGGACAGATCGGTCAAATCGGCGTACAACTTGACGCCCAACGAAAGGTGCGCGTCGAGATCCATTCCCAAATACACCTTGAGAGCGGACAAGATGGAATTGATCCCTTGATCCAAGCCCAAGCCTTGGAGCAACTGATCCACTTGCTCGGCGTAACCGAGTTTGTCCAAGATCTGACCGACGGTGCCCGACAATTCGGCGCCGGGAGCGGGCAGATCGCCCAAGATATCCATATCCACGGTCACCGCGGCATAGATCTCCTTAATGGCCAACGAGCCCTGTTCGTCGGTGATGGAAGCGAATTCGCTCTCTTTGACGACGGCAAACGCGGTTTGACTGAGGTCGGGAGCCCCCGCTTGCAGGTTGATACCCGCCAAGCTGAGGCGCAGACCGATACCCGCCAGTCCTGCCGAAACGCTGACTCCGCCCGAAGTGGTAAAGCCCGCGCCGATGGTATCCAAGTACGTCCCCACGTCGAGGCCGCCCAAGTCGATACCGAACAAACCGAGCGCTTGACCGATAAGCCCGCCGCTGACGGACAGCGCCAAGCCGTCTTGATCGAAGCACAAAGCGACCAACTTGTCGCTGTTGGACGTCTCTCCCGCGGGTGCGGTCTGTTGATCGCCGCCCAAAAGGCCTCCGACCAACTCCGCCAGATCCAAGCCGTCGTAACGCACCGCGCCCACCCCGAAGAGAGGAGCACGAGCGTACACGCTATGTACACGGCCGTCGTAGTAGAGGGAGATCGCGGTGTCGATACGATTATCCGCCGCGTCGAGGGTATACACGTTGAGCAACAGTTGCACGTCTTGCAGCAAGCCGCCCACGCTACCCGCTAAGTCGTTAAGATCCAATTCCGCCAAGTTGACGCCCGCGATGAGGTCGAACGAGGTGCGGATCTCAAACGCTTCGGGCACGCCGATAGCCGTGGTCCAACGGCTACCCGCAAGCGAAGCCACGGCGGTCGTCACCAAGTCTTGCAAAGAGCCCTTGGGAGCGTCGCCCGTGATGCTGCCTTGCTGTTTGTCAAAGGACAAAGTCAAATTGCCGGTGAGGGCGACGGTCATCTCGCCCAAACCGTTGAGATCCAATTCGTCGTAATCGTCGGGATCGGGAAGGTCGATGTCCTGTCCGCTGAACGCCAACGACACGTTGCGCAAGCCAAAGCCCAAATGCCCCATGTCGATCTCCTTGCCCCTCGGATCGGTATCCACAAAGTGCAAGGTCAAGCCGATACCCAAACCGTGGGTAAAGTCAATATCCAAAGTGGGTTTAACGCCGTCGAGCGCGGTGCCGTCGTACAGGGAGTCGATATGCAAAGCCGCCACCCCGATGATGTTGAGCAACCGTTTGAGGGTGTCTTTGGCAAGTCCTACGACGATACCCTTGGAATCGTCGTTGTTGGTGATGGTGATGTTGGTCAAAATGCCCAAGTTTTGCAAGATCAGATCGGCGATCGCCACTTGCTGTTGCTCGTCGTCCGCTTCCGCCACCTTGCAGCAGTCGCACTCTCCGTCGTCGCAACGGGTGGTGCCGTCGGGCAGATAGCAGGAGCCCGCGGCGATACACTCGGGATTGGTGCAACCGCAGGGCAGCGAGCCGATCAAGACCTTGAAGGGCTCCAACTTAATGCCCGTGGTCTTGCCGCTTAGGTCGGTCGAACCGACGTTGGCGTCCACGTAGAGATATACCCCGTCGAACCAAGCGGTCAACAAGGTCATCTCGCCGGCGTTGACTTGCACGCGCAAAGTCAGACCCGACAAGATCGTGGACAAACCGATACCGTCGGAAGAGCCCATCAGGCGACCCACGTCCACGTTGGCGTCGATACGCACGGACAAACGACCCGCCACCGAACCGGCTTGACCGCCGCGCACTTGCAAGTTGATCAAAAGGTCGCTGAGCAAACGAGCGATGGATTCGTCTTGGATATCGACGACCTTGTCCACTACGGACAACAGATCGCTCACGTCGTACGTCGCCGACTTCATATCGTAATCGACGTAGATCTCGGCGCCCGCATACACGGTGGAAAGATCGCTGATCGAACCGTACGATTGGGTATCGAGGTCGGCGGGCAGCACCGCGGTCTTGCGCATATCCAACCTAAGGTCGGACAAAGACAAGCGCAGGAAGGTATTGGTATCCGACGAACCGTTGGTGTTGAGACCCAAGGCGATGCCGATCTTCAAACCGTCCTCCACGGACACGGTCAAATTGCTGCTGCCGTCCACGCCGAGCATACCCGACACGGGCACGCCCAACAAGAGGGAAGCCAAGTTGTCCAACATGGTCTCGGCGAGATAGACGCTGATACCCGTTTGGTCGATCGCCAAGCCGCCCAACACGCCGCCCGCTATACGCAACAAGCTGTCCAAGCTCAGAGCGGGCGCTTCTTCGCCCTCTTCGGCAGCCGCCCAGTTGCGCTCCGCCGCCATAGCGGTACGCGGCGAGGAGAGCGCGTTGTTGAGCATTGTTTCCAACGAAACGTCGTAGCGGAAGGCGGGCAGGTTGGTGCCGCCCAAGTTGAGACGGGACAAATCGACGAAGACGGCGTCCACGTTGTATTCGTCCTCGGTATAATACACGGTCAAAACGGGAGTGGCGCCGCCCGCGAGGTACGCCTCTTTGGCGTAGATCTCGAGAGCCAACTCCACGTCCACGACTTCCACGTTGAGGCTGGAGCCCGCCAAGATCGTCCTGAGGGAAATGGGATCGATCTCCACGTTGCCCTTGACGGTGATGACGACGCCGCCTTGCACGCGGTCTTCAAATTGCAAAACCGCAGCCAACTCTTTGAGATAGCCGCCCAAGACGTTGCTGTCGCGCAAAGTGCCGATGGCGTTGCCCAGATCGAGAGAGGTCACTTCCCCCTCACCCACGTTGCCGCTGTCAAACTCGACGGCGAGAGCCGCGCCGAAACTCAACTCGCTGATGGAATCCAAGTCGGTGTATTCGTTGGTAAGTGTGACGGGAATAAAGTCGGGCACGAAACCGACCGCCACCACGGGAGCGGCGATGGTCAAGGTCGTGTCTTGCGCCAATTTGACGTCCACGCCGAGATCCAAACCCAAGTAGGGATCGCCCGAGGTCGTCTTGGTCACGAAAGACAAATGCAGATCCACTTGGCGCAGCGCCAAGTCGTTGTCCGAGAAGGTGCGGTGTTTGAGTGCGCCCGCGATACCGCCCAAGGTGGGATCGTCCATCGTGGAAGCGTTGAGGGTGGGGAAACGATACCCCTCGCCCACCAACGTGGCGGACAAGTCGCCGCCCGCCATACGAGCCACCGCTTTGAGCATATCGATCAAGTTGTCGCGAGTGATCGTGACGGTCAGAGTACCGTCTGCGATCTCCCCGCTGCGGATCAGATCGGCGAGCAAGCTCATCACGTTGGGGATAGCGCCCAATACGTCGCCCGTACCCGTTTCGCCCGCCATCGCGGTCAATCCGTAAGTGCCGGTCCGCATAAAGTTGCGGACGGCTTCTTCAAACGTGTCCCCGCCGTAGCGAGCCATCGCCGCCTCGCGAATGTCGGCGGCTTGGGAATCGCCGCCCAAGAAGTGCCAGATAGCGGGGTTGGTGATAAAGGAATGCATCAGGCTGTTGAGGTTGAAGCTGTAACTGAACGAAGGCAGATCCAGCCCCGACAGATCGACGTACAACATCTCCACCGTGCCGTCGTAGACGATCTTGGCGACGTTGCCGACCTGTCCCAAAGTGGACACCAACAGTTGCAAATGGTTGCGTTCGTTGTGCGCCAAGTCGAGGGACGCTTGCAGTCTGACGTCCAAACCCAAGTCGCCCTCTGCCAATCGCAATTTGCTGTTGGTCAGGTTGCCCATGTCCTCGATGCCGGTGACGGCGACCAACAAATCGCCGATCATCGCGCCCAAAGAGGTGTCTTTGTCCGAGCCGTTACGCAAAGTGACGGCGATCTCGGCGTCCCAGTTGACCGGGCTGAATTGTTGGAATTTGTCAAAGTCGGGCACGTCGAAACTCACCTTGGTGGTGTCGTCGCCCAAATAGTTGGAGTTGAGATCCACGCCCAAAGCCCAATCTCTGCCGTAGCCCAAGTCGAGTTCGACCCCGTCGAAGGCTTCGTTGTGTTTGGAAATAGACAAGGTGGCGACGATATCCTCAAAGCGGAAGGCGAAGATGTCGTCCATGGTGATACCGAAAGCGGCGGACAGCACTCCGTCCACGTCGCCCAAGATGTCGCCCAAGCCCAAGTTCCAAAGACCTTTGATATTGCCGATCAAGTTGTTGACGAACACGTTGAGACCCATCGACAGAGTAAAGGTCTGTTTGACGTCGGTTTGATCGGGCGATACGACCGTAGTGACGTAAGCGTCCTCGATCAACACGGTAAGCAGATTGTTGACGATACCCTTGATACCCAGCGTCTTGATGATGTCGGGACCGCCGTCAAGAAGGTTGTCGAGCAAAGATCCCAAGTCGCCCACGGCTCCACCTGCGGTATCCACCACGGAGGCGGCGGTGGAAAGGATGGTAGCCATGTCGATACCGTCGATATAGATGTTGGCGCCCTTGTCACCCATCAGATCGAAGTAGAACATACCCGCATCATAGTACGCTCCCATGATCAGTTGATCGGTGGCAGGCTGCTTGATCTCCAAAGACAGGGTGGATTGCTCGTTTTTGGTCCGAGCGTCCGCGCTCTCGTCGGTAAGGTAGCGCATTTTGAGGTCAAGATAATACCCCGTGCTCTCCCCCTTATCGGTATAGATCACGTCGCTGACCAAATTGAGCACCAACCAGTTGCTCTTTTGGGAGATCTCGGTAAAGTTGGACAGTTCCCCTCCGCAATCGGGACAAACGAACCAGTCGGGCAAAGCGCTAAACGGCGTAAACTCGGCAAACGAGGCGTCCTCGTCCTCGGGATCCGTATAGCCCTTGTTTTCGTCGTAGATCCACCCGCACTCGTTACAACGATAGCGGGAAGCCCCCACAAACGTGACCAACTGATTGAGAACGGCGAAGGCGTCTTCGCTGTCCAAATGCCTCGTGGTCGTGACCGCTTCTTCTTCCTTGTCGGACGGCGTGACCTTGACCGACTTGTTACAAGCCGTGAGCAGGACGACTGCCGTAAGACACAGGAGCAATACAATGATGACTGTCAAGTTGATGCGTTTTTTCATACTTACCTCCATCTTTCCTTATAGGAAAGACACGTACGCGACAATTTTACCTTATCTGCGCCCCTATGTCAATACCCACGGGCGTATATTAAATTATTTTATTGAGTAAAAAGCGCGCGTTGTGGTGCAGACGAGCGCGCACCCACTACATATTGTGGTCCGCTCGCAGAACGCGGCGTATTTGTGAAACGGGCGCAAAACGACTTAATATAAGCGCAGATTATATATGGCATAAGTAAATCAAAACGGATTTTGAGCGACGAAAACCGAGCGCCGCCCTAAGACGGGTAAAAACCGACATATTCCGCCCCTTTGCGACATAAAAATGACTGAACTATGAAACCGTATATCGTCCGCCGCACACTGGAATGTGCCCACTACATCGTAGACCGTCAAACTACCGTCAGAGAGACCGCCAAGCACTACGGGCTGGGCAAATCGACCGTGCACGCCTATCTTACGGTCTATCTGCCGTTGATCGACAAAAAATTGAGCGCAAAGGTCTTAGACCTATTTGCGCTCAATCAAAGCGAAAAGCATTTAAGAGGGGGCAATTCCACCCGCCTCAAATACGCTCACTCGTCGTCAAAAGTCTGATTTTGCACGGGTTTTTGCCACAAATTGTTGCGTTCGGGATGGGTGATGGCGGACAGCATATTGTCTTTGGCAAAGGGGATCTCGGCTTTGAGAGAAGACAGCATCTCTTTCATACGCTCGCGGTTGGTGTGCTTGTCGTTGGGACAGGGATTGAACACCACGGGCAGTTGGCATCGGGCGGTCGCGCCCCGGATCTCCCCTTCTTCGAGGTAGATAAAAGGACGGATCACCCACACGTTTGAGCGATCGAGATGACTTACGGGCGCAAAGGTAGAGAACCTTCCCTCGTAGATCAAGCATAGCATCAAAGTCTCCAACACGTCGTCCGCATGGTGCCCCAACGCCACCTTGTTGCATCCTAATTCGTGCGCGCGATTGCAGAGTGCGCCGCGGCGCATTTTGCTACACAAGCTGCACGCGTCCTTGCCGCCGCGCGCCTCGAACAATATCTCGGCGAGTTGGGTGGGGACTTCTTCCAGAGTCAGCCCTTTTTGGGCAAAATAGGCGCGCAAAGCGTTCATCTCCTCTTCCGACGTGTCCTTAAACCCCATGTTGACGTGGATGGGGACCAATTCGAAGGGAATCACGTTCCAGGTGTGGAATTGCCACAACGCTTCAAACAGCAACAGGCTGTCCTTGCCCCCCGAAACGCCGACGGCGACCTTGTCGCCCGGCTCGATCATGCGGTAATCCTGAATGGCTCTGCGCATCTTGCTCAATATCTTTTTCATATCTTTCCCAAAAATCGTTTGCAATTATCGTTAAGTTGTATTATAATCGTGTTATCGATGGAGTATGGTGTAGTGGCAACACGTGGGTCTCTGACTCCCAAATTGTTGGTTCGATTCCAACTACTCCTGCCAACGGGTACCTATGGTACCCTTTTTTGTTTTCAATCGGGTTTTCCGAGTAATTTCGCCATCACCTCGAGGCGTTGCCACCCCTCGATATAATCGCCCCAAGGGGCGTGTAAAAAAGGCGTTAAAACGGCGATCTGTTTGTCCCTTGCCTCTTTGGCTCCGTCCACCTCAAGCCATTCCCCCTCGCAAAGCAAGCAATACCTGCCCCACTCGGCGATCGGGTTAAACGCGGCGCGACGAGGAGACAGGGCAAAGCGGATCTGCTCGGTAAGTCGCGAAGTGAGTCCCGCGATCTCCGCCGCGTCGTACGGCGTCATATCCAAGCGGTTTCGCCCTCTTTTGTAATAGCGGGAGAGCAGGTCTTGGATCTGCGCTTTGATCTTGGCGTCGGGATCGGCACGATACAATTTGGCAAGTAAATACGCGTCGTACAAGGTAGTATTGCCGCCGCGACCGCCTTTGGCTTGCTGCACCTTTCGCCACACCGAAAGAGAGGGCAAGACCACGTATTCCCCGTTCCATTCCAAACGGGTTTTGTCTTTGACAAACACAGCGGATTCGCTTTCGCTCTCATTCGTACCGAATCGCACGTTTTCCCCTTCTTCGCCCCACAACGGACAGATCCGCCAAACGGGAGCGTAGCGGGCGGTTTTGGCGGCGTAATCGGCGTCGTCCGTGTAGTCGTATATCACCCAACCCCATTTGATCTCCTCTCCTGCCGAGAGAGTTTTGGGTGGCATATATGCCACGAGTTCCCCGCGGTCCGAGGCGGTGGGGTACTCCTCTTTCACTTCGGCGATCTCCCCCTCTGTCGAGGTCAACGCCAAACCCCCTAAGGTGCCGTCCGCACGAGAAGACGCCATATACAAACGGCTGCCGCTAAGTATGTGCGTGTAAGCCCTTCGAGCCACAAAGACGTCCGACCTCTCCCCTCTCTCGGCAAAGGTGACGTACACGCCCACTTCTTTCTCCTTGATCTCCACGGGCTTTTTGCCCACGTTTTGCCAAACGTACTCCTCTCGGTACTCCTCGCCGACTAGGTAGCGATCGACGGTCAAACGCAGATCGACCATATATTCGTAGGTCAATCTTACGCCGCCCTCTCTTGTCTCTCGCTTGTCCAAGAAACACGCGCCGTAAGGCATACCGAAACGACCCCTGCTCCATTCCATGCGGGTGGGGTCGTCTTGCAACCTAATACTTTCGACGCTACCCGTCGTGTAGTGCCAAAAGAGATGCCAATGATCGTTGGTGAGGGTAGAGGGTACTTTGGGTCTCATTGAAGTATAATGGTCACGATATCCCCGCTCTCCGAGTGGGAATAACTTTTGTCGACATAGCCGGTTTTCTTCATCAGTTCGGCAATGTTGTAGTCAAAGCCCATCTCAAACTCCAATACAGTTTGGTCGTGCAAGCGATAGAACGCGTTGAACATGGACAAAAACTCCGCTTCGCTCTCCACGTACAGATCGTAGCCGTAGACGCTCGTGCGGCGATAGTAATCGTAAACGCCGTCCGCCAAGGTATCCACCACCGAGGTAGAATCGGTGCGGCAATTCTCCTTGTGATTATCCACCGCGTCGCTTTCCTCAAGGAGCAACCAACGATGAGTCACCCAGTCCCCGTTGCGTCCCCAAGTGGCGTCCACGACGTACCAATGTCCGTCGATCGACACCTTGTTCCAAGCGTGGTTTTCGGTACCCGACGAGGTCACGCCCAAGCCGGTCGCTTTGAGACAGGGGATTCCCTCTACCAAGCACAGCAAGCGGAAAGCGTCCGAAATGCCGTCGCACACCGCCAGTCGCTCGACCATGGCGCCGTAAGCGTCGAATACCGAGAGTTTGTGCAAGATCTCGTCCAACACCTCTTGCGCTTCTTTGATCGTCGTACACGCCAACACCTTGTTGAAGTTGGCGGTCATGGTGGCGTTGTCCTGATAGGTGGAGCGTTGCGTTTCCACTTGCGTTTTGATCGCGGACAGGCTGTATCCCGAAAAAGCGCGGGCATAAAGATCGTACCACACCAAGGTGTAGCGATCGTAAGTCACGTTGAGGGCAAGCCACTCGTAGAGGGCGGTCACCTTTTGATAGGCGGTCATCTCGTCGGAGAGGTACCGATCGCACACCGACACAGCCGCGTCGTACGCACGCTTGGCTCGCGCGGAGTTGGCGGTCGAATCGAAGGTAGGTCTAACCCCCATCGGCAGATCCGCCAATTCCACCACGTTGCGCACCAACTGGGTGACGGACACTTGATCGATATACAAACTGCGTCCGCTGCCGACCTCGGGCGCTAACGAGCGGGTATCTTCGCTCGCTTTGACGCTCATGCCGCTCTTGCCGTCCCGCTCCACGGGAGACACGAATTCGATATTGACGGTCAGTTTGTTGCCGAGCGAACTCAGTCCGATCTTCGAACTAAAGGGAGTCTCGAAGGAAGCGGTCGCCCGAGAGAGCGCCGTATTGAGATCGAGCCCATCGCTAAAGCGGTCGCTCAAATACACCTCGGCGCTTGCCGAGCCGTACTTGCCGCCGCTACTCGAGTAATTGCCCCCGTAGGACAGCCATTTGACGAGGTGATTAAGTTCGGATTGACTGTCGATATACATATCCGCCACGTCCCCGTCGAAAGCATAGTGTTGATTGAGATACTCCACCGCCGAAGAGGCGGGCGCCGAAGCGGTGACCGAGGTCTGTTTGCCGTTGGTTAAGCAACTGACGGTCAACGTGTGCGTTTTGGTACGATCCACCTCGCCCAAAGACAGGCGATCGCCCGACCCGACGGATCTGCCGTCGAACACGACGGAGTGTTGATCCCCGCCGCAATCGCAACTAAAGGTGGCGTAAGCATAGGTGGCGTCGATATCGTAGTTGAGGCGCACGTCGGAAGGCGCGCAACCGCTGTCGAACACCTTGACCCCGAAATAGGTATCCACCTTGTTGCCTTTGGCAAGATAGCGATAGTCGCCCGCGGGCAACGATTGCAGGTAGTCCTCCAGCAAGGTCAGACCGCCCACGCCCACGCTCTCGGTATAATCCTCGGTGGTGATACTCCCGCCGTAGACGGGCACCAAGTTGAACAAATACCCCTCGAGAGTCAGATCACCGCCCAAGCGTTTGTCGTATTCGTATTGAGATTGATTGAGCGCCAAGTCGTCCGAGCCGATCGCCACCGTGACGGTCACGCCTTCGGGGCGCAAACGGCTGCATAACGTGATGGACATTTCTCCCGATTTGCCCTCAAACAGACTGGAAGAGAGGGTCAAACTATTGACGCCCGAGGTAAAATACTCGCCGTCGTACTCGGTGTGCCCGATCACAAGGCGCGTCACCTCGTCCCCGTGGGTGACGATATTGAGATCAAGATCGCCCCCGCCGTAATTATACTCGGTCTTGTCCAACGCAAAGGGACTGTCGTACAACACGACTTTGCCTGTCGCTTGATCGGTGGTACCGTCCACCTTGCGATAGGTCAGCACCAAGTCGTATTCGCCCGCCTCCATCGCGTTGAGCAAGTCGACCGACAGCGTTACGCCCAAAGTAGGCGTTGCGCCGTCCACGGCGTCTACGGTGACCGCGAATTCCAAACTGTTACCGTCCAACGTCAACGACAAAGCGGTATTGGAGTATAGATCGGCGAAGCAACCCAAAGGCAACGCGCCGTGGCGTTCCCAACGCACTTGTCCGTCCGTAAAGTTCCAAGCGGCGGGACGAGTATCCGTCAAAGTGATACTGTAGATCTTGGTTTCGACGCCGGTCACCCGCAAGGTATGCAAGCCCTTGCTTTGCCCGCGCAGATCGAAGTAACTCACGCCCTCTTCGTAGGCGGGCGTAACCGCCACCCCATCCAAGTAAGCGGCGGTAAACTGCCCTTCAAGGGGCAAACGTCCGTCTTTGAGATCCCAAGCGATATCCTCGGCGACAACCGCGTCCGACGGGTCGAACGAGGCGGACGCCCAAGCCCCCGTCAAATACAGTCCGTTGCCCACGGGGCGCACTTGGATGGTGCAAGCCGTCGAGGGCAGATCCAACAAACAGGACGTGGCGTCCTGCCCGCGCGAGAGGGACTCGCCGCCCTCTATACGCACTTCGTATCCACCCGCATGGTTGACCGCCTGCCAGGACACCAACAGATCCCCGTCCGACGTAACGTACAACTCGATCTCACCTAACGCAAGGACTTTGGTCACGCGGTAGGTCAGTTGATTGCCGTAAGAAGAGTCGACGTAGCCCGCCTGCGTGGTCTTTGCCATCGCCGAGATCGTGTATTGATCCACCTCGAGATCGGGGATAACCATCGTAAGAGAGGTGGTGGTGCGGAACACTTCGTTGCCGTTGGAGCCCGCAAAGCGCACCCTGTATTCCTCCGCGCCGTCCACTTTTGCCCAACTCAGCGTATCGCCGTCAAGCGCAATGGTGGGCGCGGAAAGGGTAACGGGATCGGACGATTTCTTTTTGCCGATCCCCAATTTTTCCTGCAAAAAATTACAGCCCGTCAACGAGACGAGCAATACCAAAATAAGACCCAAAACCGCTAATCGTTTGTATCTTACCATTTGACCAAACCTCCACTCTTCCAAGTCACGTTGGCTTTGCCCCCAGTGAGTCCGTTAAACTTACCCGTCACGCTGTCCGCGGCGCTGCCTTTGACGACGTACCATCCGCCCAAAACCTGTGCATACCTCGCCCTTTCGGGATCGAAAGAGGGCACGCCGTCCACGGTGACGACGTCGCCCGATTGAGCGGTTTTGAACTGGACACACACGACGATGGTGTCTTTGTAGTTGTATTGATTGATATCGGGTATGACATTGGGATTAAAGACGATCACCACGTCGTAGAGATGCCCGTAATTGTTTTCGGCGCGCAAACACTCCTGCATACCCTGCGGAGTATCCACGCGATAGCCTCCCACCCAAGCGGGATTGTCCTGCTCCACCGAAGCGTTGAACGCACCCACCACGATGGCGGCTTGGGTCAGCACGTCGGCGAGATCCGTCTTGTAGTCTTCCGTCTTGCGCCCTTTGGTAAAGGAACCGAACGTGGGCACGGCGACCGCGGCAATGATCGCCATCACCGCGATGACGACCACCAATTCCACCAACGTAAAGCCTTTGGCGTTGCGTAACGCTTTGCTAAGTCTCATAGTTTGCTCCATTGCGCCACGTAGGTGGCGTCTGCGTACGCTTGGTTGCCCGAGACGAAGCCCGCCCAACCCGCAAACGCGTAGCCGTCGCGATAAGGCGACGAGGGGGCGACCACGTCGGCGCCGTACTCTAAAACGTCCACGTGATACACGGTGTCTTCGTCAAACATCCAAGTAATGGTAAAGGTGTCGATCACTTCCTCGCACGAGTAGGCGAACGCGGCGTTGCGGGTGACTATGTAGCCGTCCGTCCAGTTGATCCACACGCACTCCCAATGGTGCCCCTCTTGCGCGGGCTCCTCGGGCTCGGGCGGGATGGGGGCGTCGATCACCGCGCCGTACTCGGCGACGACGGTATCGTACACGTGCCCTTGGACGGAAAACACGATCTCGTATTTGCGAGCGGTGGTGGCAAAACTGACTTGATAAGTGACGTCGCCCGTGATCACGTCCTCTTCCTTCCACTTGACCCCCTCTTCGGTCTTCCAACCGTCAAAGGTATAGACGTCCGACACGGTCATCTCCTTCTCGGGGGTCTCGTCGGGGGCTAAGATCTCGCTGCCGTAGTCGGCTTCCCCAGCCCACGACGTGCCGTGACTATCCACGTACACCTCACCGTCCTCATCCAAAAAGGCGTAACTATAGCGATTGACTACCTCGGCAAACCTGGCGTTGACCGTGATAGGCGTGAGTATCTCGTCAAGATCGGCGTCCCAGCCGTCGAAAGTATAGGTATATTGTGCGTCCCGAGCGCGGACGGGTTCCTCCCCCTCGTACGTCGCGGGGTAGCCGTGTTCCACTTGGGTACGGTACAACTCCACCCCGTCGGACAAAAAGATCACGGTGTAGTACATCGTGTAGGTGTCGTACACGGCGACAGCGGTCATGGAACTTGTGACCGAAGAGGGGATCTCGTCGGGTTTGCCGTCCCCGTCGACGTCCCAACCGGCAAAGGTGTAGCCCACCCCGTCGGACGGCTCCTTGACGGGATCGGCGGGCAAAGCGATACGGTCCCCGTATTCGAGCGAGCTGCGCTTGATCTCGGTGCCGTCGTCTTGGGCGAATACGATGTCGTATTCAACCGAACTGCGCTTAAAGTTGGCTTTGATATCCAAGTTGGAACGGACGTTGTCAAACGAGTGATCCCACCCCGTAAACGCGTACGTAAAGAAAGCGTCGGCGGGTTTGGTGGGATTGGCGGGCGCCAAAGCGCTCTCCCCGCTTTTGACTTTTTGGCGGGAGTAGATCTCCCCGTCCACCCAAAAAGTGACTTGATAAGCGTCCGAATAGACCGCGTAAATATTGACGTCCCCCACCAAAATGCGGGGCACGCCGTCCCAGTGGTCGAACACCCGCTTGTCGGCATCCCTCACTTCGGGATAGCGGATCTCGGAGATGGAAGTGACCCGACTGCGGGACAGGATCTCGCCGCTTTCGTCGTAAAAGGTGACCAAATAGGTCTTGGCGTTGGGTCTCTCCCACTTGGCGTAGAGAGAGGTGTCTTGGGTGATCTTGTCCCAAACGACCGCTTGGGTCAACTCCGCGTCCAAATACCAGTCGGTCAAAGTGTAGCCCTCGCGCGTAGGGAGAGAGACCCCCTCTTTGCGATAGGTCGACAAAGAGACGGTGGTATACGCCTCGCCGTCCACGTAAAAGCTCAAATTGATCGGCTTGACCTGATTGAAGTTGCAGCCGGCAAGCAGTAGAGCAAGGACGAGAGGCAGGATCAAAGTCAATTTAAGATACCGTTTCATTTCTTCTCCCGAGCGCTTGTACGCGCGTTTGATCATATATCATTGTACCATAGTCTCGACCAAAAGTCAACATCCTTCCTTTTGGGGCACTTTCTCGACGGTTTGACAAAAAGTGTCACAAATCGCTTTGTGTTTTGCTAAGGATTATGCTAAAATGAAAATGCCTTATGGCACTTACAACAGATGGAGGCTGACATGGCTACGTTTTTCGATACGGCAATCAATTTTGAGTCACAGCATCCCAATATGGGACTAATCGCCCTTGCCGGCGCGGAAGAATTTGCGAAAAAGGTGGATCGGTACTTGGTAGACTGGTACAACGCCGAAGCGCAAAAGCAAAACAAGCCCATTCACAAAGACACCTTTTTGGTATCCACCGTCTGTCCCCGTTTTACCTCGGGCGACGGCAAAGCGCTCATCAAAGACTCGGTGCGCGGCATGGACGTGTATATCGTCTGCGACGTAGGCAACTACTCCATCACGTACAATATGTTCGGGCAACAAGTACCCATGTCTCCCGACGACGTGTACGCCGATCTCAAACGCGTGATCTGCGCCATCGGAGGCAAAGCGGACCGCATCTCGGTCATCATGCCCATCCTCTACGGCGGCAGACAGCATCGCCGCACCGCAAGGGAGAGTTTGGACTGCGCCATGATGCTGCGCGAATTGGAGACGTTGGGCATAAGAGAGATCATCACCTTCGACGCCCACGATCCTCGCGTGCAAAACGCGGCCCCCTTGATCGGATTCGACAACTTTATGCCCCACTATCAAGTGCTCAAAGCGCTGCTCCGTCACTTCCCCGGGCTGCATCTTGACAAAAACCACTTTATGTGCGTCTCTCCCGACGAGGGCGCTATGTTCCGCAACATCTACTACGCTTCCATTTTGGGCGTGGATCTGGGTATGTTCTACAAGCGCCGCGACTACTCTGTAGTCGTCAACGGGCGCAACCCCATCGTGGCGCACGAATATATCGGCAGTTCGGTGATGGGTATGGACGTGTTTATCGCGGACGACATCATCGCTACGGGCGAGTCCTTGATCAGCATGGCGCATCACCTCAAACAAGCGGGCGCCAACCGCATTTTCCTGTGCGCGACCTTCGCCCTGTTTACCGAAGGAGTGGAAAAGTTCCGCAAGGCGCACGATGAGGGGCTGTTCGACGCGGTCATTTCCACCAACTTGACCTATGCCAAACCCGAAGCGCTCGCCGAGCCTTGGTTCATCCAAGCGGACATGAGCAAGTTTGCCGCCTACATCGTTTCGGCGTGCAACCAAGACACTTCGGTGTCCCGTTTGCTCGACCCGCACGACAAAATTGCGGAACTTATTGACAAATACAACGCAAACGGGCTACAATTGAAATAGTGGCGGCGTGATTTGCCGTCAATTCATCCACTTTTAAGGAGGATATATGAAAATACAATGGTTGGGCCATTCCTGCTTCGTCCTCACGGAGAGCACGGGCACCGTCGTAGTCACCGACCCCTATGGGGATAAGGTCGGCTATCCTTTGCCCTCTGTCCGCGCGGACGCCGTCACCGTGTCCCATTCCCACTTCGACCACTGCAACACCCAAGCGATCGAGGGCAATCCCAAGATCTTTGACAAGGTCGGCAGTTACGAGATCGAGGGGGTCAGCATCTCCTCTTTCCGTACCCATCACGACACGGTCAAGGGTGCCAAGAGGGGCGACAACCTCATTTTCACCTATCGGTTGGACGGCGTTGACGTCTGCCACATGGGCGACATCGGGGAGCCTTGCACCGCGCACATTTTGGACGCTATCGGCGCAGTCAACGTTTTGCTTATCCCCGTCGGCGGACATTACACCATCGACGCGGAGACCGCCAAGGACTACGTTGACAAACTGATGCCGGATATCGTCATTCCCATGCACTACTACACCGAAGGTTGCGAGATCGACTTGGAGGAAGTAGACGCGTTTTTGGATCTCTTCGACGAAGAGAACGTTACTTTCGTAGACGGCGACTCCATCACCTTGGATCGCACTCGTTTCGACGGGGACTTTGAGACGACAGTCGTCGTTTTTCGCCGTTAATTTCCGTTTTTCACCGGTATAATACCGTTACAATCGAACTAAGATAGTAGAGCGTTTGCTCTATTTCTTGGTTTCGTATCTTTTTGGAGGCTCTATGGACAAAAACGAATTTTGGGCTACGATCACCCCTCAATACCTCGAGGGCAAGGGTCGCGGACTCCGTGCTTTGGCAAAACAAGCGGGGATCGGCGACTACGATTTCGATACCGACGAGGTATTGATCGCCAAACTACTCAAGCGCAAGGACGAGTTGTTCCCCCTGCAAACGGTGGAACCCATCCCCACGTTGGACTCGGTAAGAGAGGACGTCAAGGAACGACCCGAGCGGACGGAGGGTTTTGCCGAATCGACGGTGGGGTGCGAAGTGCGCGAGGGTATACTGGAAGTCTTGCCCGACGGCTATGGATTTTTGCGTGCGGATAGCCGCAACTCCCTCAAAGACGCCTACGTGTCCAGCGCGCGTATCAAACGCTACAACTTACGCATGGGCGATCATATCGTGGCGTACACCCGTCAGACCGCCGAGGGCAAACCGCCTGCGGTGGTGGCGATGGTGTCGGTCAACGGTCACACCGACTGGGAAGTGGACCAAAAACGCCCCTCGTTCGAATCGTTTACCCCCATCTACCCCCAAGATCGTCTGCAAATGGAGATCAAGGGCAAGCGCAACGAATTGGCTTTGAGGTGCATCGACTTGTTGGCGCCCATCGGCAAGGGGCAACGCGCCATGATCGTGTCCCCACCCAAAGCGGGCAAGACGACTTTGCTCAAAATGGTCGCCAACGCCATCACGACCAACCATCCCGAGGTGACCTTGCTGGTGCTGTTGATCGACGAACGCCCCGAGGAAGTCACGGATATGCAGCGCTCTATCAAAGGGGAAGTCATCTACTCCACCTTTGACGAGGAGTGCGACAACCACATCAAGATCGCCGAACTCACCTTAGCCCGCGCCAAACGCATGGTGGAAGAGGGCAAGGACGTGGTGATCTTACTCGACTCCCTCACCCGTATGGCGCGCGCCAACAACGTGGTGGTGCCCTCTTCGGGCAAGACCCTCTCGGGCGGCGTCGACCCCGTGGCGCTGTATTTCCCCAAACGGTTTTTCGGCGCGGCGCGCAACATCGAAAACGGCGGATCGCTGACCGTGATCGCCACGGCTTTGGTGGACACCGGCTCGCGTATGGACGATATCGTGTACGAGGAGTTTAAGGGCACGGGCAACATGGAGTTGCACTTGGATCGCCGCCTTAGCGAAAAGCGCATCTTCCCCGCCATCGACCTCGCCAAGTCGGGCACCCGCAAAGAGGAATTGTTGCTCTCCCAAAAGGAATTGGAGGGGGAATACAATCTCCGCCGTATGCTCGCCTCGGGCAACACGCAGGAAGCGACCGAAGCGGTGCTGTCCATGATGGCAAAGACCACCACCAACAAGGAGTTTTTGCAATCGTTGGATCTTTACATCACCAAATTGCGCAAGGACGGTATCCGCATCTAAGTGCGAGATCGCATGAAAAAAGGGGCTTGACCACGATGGATCAAGCCCCTTTTTTTGGGGGAAAATAAGGGAAAACTATTCGATACTGATAAACTTGCGCTCTTCCTTCTTTTTGGGTTGAGGCTTAGTGACCGACACGGTCAAGACGCCTTCTTCCATCTTGGCTTTGAGGTCCTCTTCGGTGACCTCGTCGCCCACGTAGAAGCTACGGGTGTAATTGCCCACGAAGCGCTCTCTGCGAATGTACTTGCCGTCCTTTTTGTCCTCTTTGTCACCAAAGGTGGCGGTGATGGCAAGGTACCCGTCAGACAACGAGATCTTGACGTCCTCTTTACGAGCGGCGGGCATATCCACCTTGAGCAAGTAGTGATCGCCCTCGTCGGTAATATCGGTGTGCATCATGTCTTGATGGGTATTGGAGTTGCCCCAAAACGCGTCAAAGAACGGGTCGATCAAATCAAACGGATTGTTACGTTTCGTCAAATAATAGTTACTCATAATCATACCTCCTTGAGATAGTCATTTTAATTTTGGCAATCTTGTCTCTTGAGTGTTAGCACTCTTTTGCCTTGATTGCTAATTGCATTATACACGCATTTTAGCACTCTGTCAAGAGGATTGCCAAAAATTTTTGAATTTTTTTTCGGAATGCGCTGTTTTCACCCCTTGCCGAACGCTAATACGAGACAAAATGCAAAAATAGGATAGATCAGACAACCCAAATATGTTATAATAAGTAAAACTTATCGCTTAGACGATAAAAGCAGGGAGTGGACCTCGATGAAAATGTACAAAAATCTGATCACAATGGGACTTTTGGTGCCCTTCTTGCCGGTCCTGCCACCCGAGAGAGAAACAAAGAGCAGACCGACTCTATCCGTATCGGCGCATAATCCCTATATGCAAATGGCGATCGACGAAGCGCTTGACGGGATCGGCAAGGGACACGGCGGGCCGTTTGGGTGCGTGATCGTCAAAGACGGCAAGGTCATCGGCAGAGGTCACAACCGAGTTGTTCTCAACAACGACCCTACCTGCCACGGAGAGATCTCGGCACTGAGAGCGGCAGGGGAAGCGCTGGGCACGTTTGACCTTACGGGGTGCGAATTATACACCACCGGCGAACCCTGCCCCATGTGTCTGTGCGCTTGCTTGTGGGCAAACATCGACAAGGTGTATTATGGTTGCACCATCAAAGACAACGACTCGATCGGGTTCCGCGACGAAAAGTTCGACCGCCTATTCGGCGACCGCTCCGCGTTTGACGAGTATTTGACGGAGATCGATCGTCAAGCCTGCTTGGCGCTCTTTGACGAATACCGCCGTATGGAACACGTCAATTACTAAACCAAATAATAGGAGGATCGTATGAAAAAAGCACTCGTTATCGTATGCATACTATGCGTTGTAGCGATCGGATTGTCCGTCGCCGCTATCGCGTTGGTCGCGCCCAACCTCAACAAAACGCAAACCGCACCCGCCTTTGATACCCAATACGTGTTGTATTTGGGCACCAACGACAAGGACACCAACCTACCCGTGTTTTCGCACGAGCAAGCCAAGGTCAAGGCGGAAGAGATATTGATCAAGCACTTCGGCGGCTACACCATTCAGGAAGCCGACGGCGGCTGGATCGACGAGGGAACGACTTATCAAGAGTACACCTTGGTGATTTACTTGAGCGATACGACCTTGGACAAAGTCCATTTGGCAGCCAAAGAGATGCTCCAAGTGTTCAACCAAAGCTCGGTACTCATCCAATCCAACCAAACCGTTACCGAGTTTTACGCAGGAGACTGATCTACCCACACCTATCATAGATAGGGTAACCCGCCATTGATCGCCCAAGCCTAACCGCTTGGGCTTTTTCTATTCTTTCCGCGCACGCATGACATCACTATGCCTTCGGCGCAAGGAAACCGATTATCCGTACCCCCCCCCCAAACAATCTATATCTTTATATCCGCTTGGAGCGATGCCCGCGCAGTGAAGTGGGTACTCTCCCCAAAGCATCAAATCGATATATCCGCTTTTGGGGCTGTAGTGACGGCAAACGAAGGCGTCATGCACACCACAAGTGTATATGTAAGCCGAGTGCAGCCGTCTCAGCTCCACTCGTCGTGCCTCGCGCTTGAGGCTCAATGCACCTTTTGGGCACATCTTCGCTTGACACACGGGCACTCCTCTCGGTGTCACGCCTTTTTTCAAACGCGCGCCACCGTTATGCCTTCGGCGCAAGAAACAAACTATGCACAACTAAAACCATCAAATCGTTATATCCGCTTTTGGGGCTGTAGTGACGGCAAACGAAGGCGTCATGCACACCAGCCACGCACCCTAACCATCAAATCGGTCTAACCGCTTGGAGCGATGCCCGCGCCGCGAAGTGGGTACTCTCCCCAAAGCATCAAATCGTTATATCCGCTTGGAGCGATAGTAGCGAAGTTGGCACAGCACCCACAGCATCTATCGCTATATCCGCTTTGGCGCGATGACAACGAGTGAAGCCATAATCACACTATACTCCCACCTAAACCATCAAATCACTATATCCGCTTTGGAGCTGTAATGACGGCAAACGAAGGCGTCATGCACACCAGCAGCGCACCCAAACCATCAAATCGCTATATCCACTTGGAGCGATGCCCGCGCCGCGAAGTGCGTCGAACACCGCAGGTACTCGTAAGCCGAGCAAGCGGACTTCAGCTCCACGACACTGTGCGGGCACAGTGCATTTTGTGGGGCTTTGCAAAGCAAAACGCCACAAAATGAAAAAGACACCTCGTAAAAGGTGTCTTTTTCGTGGAGCTGATGACCAGATTTGAACTGGTGACCCCGTCCTTACCAAGGATAAACACGAAAAATGAAGGGATGTGCTCTCTATAAAAATCGTTTTTCTTCCTATTTATATAATAAATAGGAAAATGCGACTTATAATTCTTAAAATCGTCAATGGCTACACTTTTTCGGAAAATTTGTGTAGCCAAGTGTAGCCAATGTAGCAAAATCAGGCAGTTTTAGGCAGAACCGGACAGTCAAATCGGCATATCTCGAAGACGCATTTTTTCTTTGCAAATTTTTACTTTACTCTTGACAAACGAAGTAAAACAAAGTAAAATTAAGTAAAAAAGAGTAAACTAAAAAGTGAGGGATGTTATGACCAAACAAGAAATACTCGATAGATTGTCCATTCTTCCGCAAGGTGGAATAACCGTAAAGAAAATCAAAGGGAAAAACGGCAAAACATACGAATATCACTTTCTTCAATGGCGGGAGAACGGAAAGCAAAAATCAAGAGCGTTGAAAGAAGACGAGATCGCCATCGTTCAAAGCCAATTAGAGGAAAGAAAGAGACTGGAACGTCTGCTCGCATTCCCCGACGCGGAAGAAAAGACGCCGGTCGATTTTAACGTGCAGATAAGGATCGGCGCGGCACTTCGTTCTTATGTGGCGCCCGTCAAAGAACTGAAAAAGAGAAACGGATTCAAGGACATAACCGAGTACGTTTACGGAAACGAATACAATAAGGTTTTCATTCTGTACGGATTGAGGCGAACGGGAAAAACAACGCTCATCAAGCAAGTGATTGCCGAGATGTCGGACTCCGATTTTGACAGAGCCGCTTTCATTCAGATCACACCGAAAGACGACCTTGCGACGTTAAACAAAGACCTGAAAAAGTTAGAGGACGGCGGATACAAGTATGTGTTCATCGACGAAGTTACGTTCATGTCGGACTTCATCGAAGGCGCGGCGCTATTATCCGATATTTATGCGGCGGTCGGAATGAAGATCGTCCTTTCGGGTACCGATTCTCTTGGTTTTTGGATCACGAAAAGCAACGAGTTGTACGATCGTTGCTGCTTGCTTCACACGACTTTTATTCCTTACAGAGAGTTTGCAAACGTGCTTGACGTTCACGGTATCGACAATTATATCCAATACGGCGGCACAATGAGTTTGAGTGGCATTCGCTATAACGATAGCGTGTTTGCCGACAAGAAAAGCACGGACGAATACGTCGACAGCGCGATTGCGCAGAACATCCAACACTCCTTGAAAGCATATCAATACGGCGGGCATTTCAGACACCTCTATTCGCTGTACGAAAAAGGCGAATTGACGAGTGCGATCAATCGTGTGGTCGAGGACATCAACCATCGCTTTGCCATAGAGGTATTGGAGCGCGATTTCAAATCCAACGATTTACGGCTTTCGGCAAACAACCTACGTAAAGATCGTTTTGCGCCCACCACCATTCTCGACGATATTGACGTCGCCGCGTTTACCAAACGTCTAAAAGAGATATTGGACATTAAAGACAAAGATGAAAGAATGGTCAAGATAGACAAAGGTCATGTTGCGGAGATCAAAGAATATCTCGCCGCATTGGATCTGATCGAAGAGATCGACGTAAACGATATAAAAAATACAAACGGCAAAGAGAAGCGTATCGTGTTTTCTCAACCGGGGCTCCGCTACTCGCAGGCAAAATCCTTTATCGAATCTCTTTCGTCGGACGAGGTGTTCAACAATCTTTCCGCAGAAGAAAAAAAGCGTGTGATTACAAGGATATTGAACGAGATCAAAGGAAGAATGACCGAAGACGTTATATTGCTCGAAACCCAAAAGGCAAAACCACATAAAAAAGTTTTTAAGTTGCAATTTGCCGACGGTGAATTCGATATGGTCGTCAACGATCCCGATACGCTTGAAACGCAAATATACGAGATCAAGTTCAGCGCCGAAAGAGTTCCCGAGCAAGCGCGCCACCTACTTGACGAAAAGAAGTGTGCCGAAACCAACTTCCGCTACGGCAAGATTACCCAAAAGGTCGTCCTTTATCGCGGTGAAACTTGTAAGGAAGGCGACGTTGACTATATCAACGTGGAAGAATACCTGACGAACCTATAATAATTTAGATAGAATAAAGAGATGTTGTAGTTCATTGACGCTATATAAACTTGATTATTTTGGCAAAATATGTTAAAATAAAGCAAATTCAATCGCAAAGCAAAAAGGCAATAGTAATCGACATTGATAACAATTATAAAAGCAGTCGATTATCACGGGAGAAGCGAATATGCCTAAGATAATGGAAATTATCGAAAAAGAAACAAAAGGAAAAAGTTATCATACCTACAAATATAGTTATGATTCTATTGGATTGCCTACAATAGATTACGATGATGATCCTAATAAGGTCATGAAGTGGAGAGATTCAGCAGAGACAATTCAATATAAAAAGCCAGTTGATATCAAGCCTTTAGCAGATCAAATCCAATCTGAAGAGCCGCTTCTCAAGTATTTTTTAGACGGATCGCGTCATGTGTTTAAAGTAGATGATATTGCTTACAATAAACAGGTTTTTCCCGTAGTTGCGGGGCAAATCGGTGTAGGGTGTTGTCGGCGCGAGAATAAACAAATGTACAAAGAATTGTTTTATCGTGAGTTTGTCCTCTCGCTACCAGATAAAGCGGATGCAGACGGCTGGGATAAAACATATTTTTCTGCAATAACAAAAAAGGTAAATGAAAGTCCTGAACTTAAGCATTTAGGTATTCAGTTTTCGTCAATTCTGCCGTATTCCACTTCAAAAATGGGGGCGCCCGACACAAAATTAGACAACTTGGCTGTCGGTAAAATTCAAGATTATATGATTGAAGCGGAGAAACGGATGGTCGCAGAATTGGTCAGGAATAAAAAACTTGGACAAGACAGTTACCTGTTGAAAGATGGCTCATTAGAATACAAGGTTATGAGATCAGGTCGCGAAGATTTGCGCGTTTTGCAAAAGATTAAGCATAATTACAACTGGGTAATTGGAGTGTCGAAATCTTTTAATCCTGAAAGTTGTCTTGATCATACAGGTAGACCTAATTCAAACTATATAGCGGATTTACCTTTGTTTCATAGAACTCCAGTCGCTCGCTATGAAAATAGTTATACTGGAGATGTTCAATTTGGCGTTTGGTACATACGACTGCGTGATAAACGTAGAACACAAACACCCTTTGATGGTGTCGTAAAAGTTGAGAAGATAATGATGGATGATGAGATTGAACACGGAATAGATAGCGATATTATAGATTTGATTTCAGCAAATATCATTAACGAAAGGAATCCTACCTGTTATGGAACAGATAGGAGATGGGCAAATCACCTATACCCTGTTTTTTTGACAGAGTCTTTCGTGAAGAGTCAGTATATTAGTGCGGAAATGTTCCTACAACTTTTTTAAGGAGAAATATAATGAGTACGAGTAATATAATTGGAAGAATCCTTGCCACGGAGAAAAGCCCTACGACCATTGATGACTTTACGTTTTGGACGGCACAAGATTTAATTCTTAATCCGTTTGATATCGTTAAAGTTCAGCATGTAAATGGTTCATATACATACGGCGTAATTGAGGACATTGCCCATATAACAGATGCCGCCAGTTTTTTGACCAATTTTATTTCAAGCGATTTCGGTGATGTAAATGCAGAAGAAAACACTTTGAGAATTGGAATGAATTATGTGTCGGCAAAGGTTATTTGTAACACTGCGAATATCTATATTCCGTTACAAAGCAATGCGAAAGTAATGCTCGCTTCTGCTGAAGAGATCAATTATGCGCTTGGCCTGGATGATATAAAGAACCCGCTCGTATGTGGTTACTTAGAAATGTATGAAGGCACAAAGAATTGTGAAAAAGTAGTACTTCCCGTAAACTTAAATTCAAAGTTTATTATCGGTCCGGAGGGTGCGCATTTAAATATCTCGGGTATTTCTGGATTAGCCTCAAAAACATCATACGCAATGTTCCTTTTGAAAGCGATTCAAGATAGCTATTTAAAAAAAGAAAAGGCGACTGACGAGGAAGAAGACAGTGTTGCTTTTGTTTTGTTTAATGTAAAAGGCAAAGATTTGCTTGCGATAGATCAAATGAATGATTTTTCAGATGAAAGAAATCCTGAACAGGCAAAACAAGAAATATTAGCAAAATATAAAGAATTAGGCTTGTCTGCGGAACCATTTAAAAACGTCCATTATTATTATCCTTATTCCATTCCAAACACAAGGAATTGGAATACATACATGACTCCTCAAGAAGTTGAAGACAATATTAAAAAGAAGAAGGCAAAAAAATATAAGTATGTCTACAAATATGATAAAGATAACTTAGATTTAATGTTTGCCAATATTGATGATTCTACGCAAACAATGGAATCAATCATTAGTTATATTATGTCTGGGCAAGGGAAATTTGCTCAAGTAAGCGATTGGCAAGGGTTCTTAGAGGCTGTGCATGAAAAATGTTCAACAGAAACATCAGGCAAAGACAAAGAAATCCCTGTTGCTAGTTGGCGCAAGTTTTATCGCATTATTAATAAAAGCATTACTGATAACAAGATTTTTGCGCGAGATATTCGCGAAGATAATAATGAAACACGTATCGGAGATGCAATAAAATACATCAAAAAGAACGAAGTACACGTCATTGATATTGCTAAATTGTCAGAAGATAAACAGGCTTATGTCTTTGGTGATGCAATCCGAACAATTTATGATTTACAACTTGGACAATATAGTGGGGAAGAAGGTGTAAATCCGCCGTCGAGAATCGTCATATTTATAGATGAATTGAACAAATATGCGTCAAAAGATACGCCGAAAAATTCGCCGATTTTACGCCAAGTGTTAGATGTTGCAGAACGTGGGCGTTCTTTAGGAGTAGTTTTATTTGCGGCAGAACAATTCAGAAGTGCTATTCATGATCGTGTAACTGGGAACTGCTCTACACATGCTTATGGTAGGACCAATTCTATCGAGGTAACTAAAGGAGATTACAAGAGCATTCCTTCAGTATACAAAACAATGATGACGAGATTAAAACAAGGGGAATATATAATTCAAAATCCCGTTTTTAGGTCATTATTAAGCATTAAGTTCCCGAAACCGATTTATAAACAATTCAAATGAGGTAATAGCGATGGCAACCGTAGGCAAAAATATTCTTGAAAACCTTACGACAGGAATGTATTCTGATTCGACAGTCATTTATCGTGAATACATTCAAAATGCTTGTGATCAAATTGACATTGCCGTTAAGCAAGGATTAATGAGTAACGCCGATGCAATGGTCGACATTTTTATTGATAGTAGTAAACGTTATATAAGCATTAAAGATAATGCGACAGGCGTAAAATCCTCTGTGTTTGTAGAGGATTTGGGCGATATTGCAAACTCCAATAAAGAAATTGGCAAGAACAAAGGGTTTCGTGGAATTGGTCGCCTTTGCGGTTTGGCGTATTGCAAAACACTCAGGTTTTCAACGAGTTTTTTTGGCGAACCAATTCGCTCTATTATGATTTGCGACGCAAAGAAAATGCGAGCAATGCTGATGGAGAATAAAAAGTATACTCTTGATGAAATTTGGGATGCTATTGTTTCTTTTGAAACAGTAACTGAAGAAAGTGCTGAGCATTACTTTGAAGTCGAAATGTTTGATATTAATCATGAAAATACGGATTTGCTTGATGAGAAAAAGGTAAAAGAGTATTTAAGTTTTGTCGCACCGGTCCCATATAAAAACACATTCATTTTGAGAAATCAAATCTATAATCACGCCAAAGTAATTAATTACAAGATTGATGAGTACTGCGTTAAAGTAAATGGCTGTCAGATTTTTAAAGAGTATACGACAAAACTAAAGGAGAATGTCGGTGCTAATTTAAAAAACTACGATGAGATTTCAAAACTGGAGTTTCATGATTTTATTGATGGAAAAGGTGAACTGCTCGCATGGATGTGGATAGGATTGTCCCGATTTGAAAAATCGATTCCTAAAATCAATCAAATGCGCGGAATTAGGTTAAGAAGTTCCAATATTCAATTAGGTAATGATGACGTTTTGCAAAAATTATTTAAAGAAAATCGCGGGAATTACTACTTTGTGGGAGAAGTCTTTGCTGTTAGTAAGGAGTTGATTCCAAACTCGCAACGTGATTATTTTAATGAAAATGAAGCACGCGTTCTCTTTGAAGATAAGTTAAGAGAGTATTTTTATGATGTTCTCCATAAGCTATATTATGATGCAAATAGAATTAAAAATATCTATAAACGTCAAGAAGAATACATAAGCAAGGTATCGGAATATAAGAAAAAAAGCGATGAAAATGGTTTTGTTGATGAAGCAGCAAGACAAAAAATGCAAGATGAGATGAATCGCGCCAAGCAAGAAGCTGAGGAAGCAAGGCGACAGCTTGGAAAATATGATTTGAGTGATGAAACGCCACTTGCTGAAGTTCACAGAAGTATCGGGAGAAAATTTGATGCGGAAAATTTAGTGCGTGAAGCAACCGATACAAATGTTGTTGATGAGGAAGCAGACACCAAGAAAAAAAGCTATATTACTGCTACGATGTCAAAGCTTTCAAGAAGCGAGCGGAAGCTTGTTAGTAGAATATTGACCATTATTACCGATATCGCGCCGAAAGATGTCGCTGAAATGATTATTGAGAAAATAAAAGAAGAACTAAAGTAGGCAATATATGAATCGTAAAGTGTTGCTCATTGAGCCAGATTATCACAATAAATATCCCCCGATGGGATTAATGAAACTTGCTACATATTACAGAATGGTTGGTGATGATGTTCGTTTTTATAAAGGGGACATGAAAACTCTTGCCGCAGAATTAATATGCGAGGATTTGCTCAACCATCTTAAACTCGTTTATCCTGATGTGTTTTGGCAAGGCTTTTATTTAACATTTCTTGAATATATAAAACTCGGTAAAAGTGCAATTATTGAAAATAGCGAAATACCCAAAGATGATATGCTTTTAGAAACACTAAAAACATTTCATACAAGATATAAGAAAAAAGAGTATTTTTCAAATCCTCGTTTCGATAAAGTTGGTATTACGACTTTATTTACTTTTTATTGGGATAAAACGATCGAAACCATTAATTTCGCCAAGAAACTATGCAAGTCAGAATCTGATGTAATGGTGGGCGGAATCATGTCTTCTTTGCTTCCTGATGAAGTATATCAAGCGACAGGGATTAAACCTTTTGTTGGCTTATTAAATCATCCGGGAGATATTGACGAAGGTAATGAGTTAATAATAGATGAATTGCCTCTTGACTATTCTATATTAGACGAAATTGATTATGTCTATCCGGCGCACAACGCTTATTTTGCCTATATGACAAGAGGTTGTGTAAATAAATGTAGGTTTTGTGCTGTACCAAAGCTTGAGCCACAGTATTGTGATTATATCAATTTGAAAAATAGAATAGAGTTTACAAAACAAAGATTTGGAGAACAAAGAGATCTTCTTTTGCTAGATAATAATGTTTTGGCATCAAAATGTTACGATCAGATTATTGACGAAATAAAAGAGTGCGGATTTGGCGTTGGAGCAACATATTCCGTTCCCAATGATTATGACATTACCATAAACAATCTAAAAGATTCCTATAATGATCGCGCATATATCCGTAAAGCGGTAAAAATATACCGCGAAATTATAGAAAAATTAACAGACGACGCCGAGAAGGCTGATTTGTATTTGAAATTGGAAACTGCGCATTGTCTGTGCCACTATACAGCGACGAAAGAAGCAATCCTTTCACTAGATGATTATGTAAGACCTTTATATGAAAAAACGCATAAACCATCTAAAAGAAAACGTATAGTTGATTTTAACCAAGGGATAGATTCACGTCTGATTAATGAGTCAAATATGACCAAACTTGCTGAAGTGAATATTTATCCTTTACGAATTGCTTTTGATCATTGGAAATTAAAAGATATTTATGAAAACTCTATTCGTACTGCAGTAAAGTGCGGGATAAAAAGTCTATCCAATTACCTCCTTTATAACTTTGAAGATAAGCCAGAGGAATTGTATTACAGGCTTAGAATGAATGTAGATCTCTGCGAAGAACTCGGCGCAAGCATATACTCATTTCCAATGAAGTATCACCCTATTAATGATAAAGAGTTTTTCATGAACAGGGATTACATAGGGAAGCATTGGAATAGGAAATTCATCCGTGCGGTACAAGCGGTATTAAATTCAACAAAGGGAAAAATTGGCAGAGGTGTTGAGTTTTTCGAGGAAGCCTTTGGTAGGGATGTCGATGAGTTTATGCGGATTCTGTGGATGCCGGAAACGTTTATAATTTATCGTAGAATGTATGATGAAAATCTAAGAAATAGGCTTGCAGAAAAGTATAAAACTCATTCAAAAAACGACTGCAACTTGGCAAATGAGTGGTGGGAAAAATTTTCATCGCTTTCTAACAAAAAGAGAGAAGCGGCTAAAACAATCATTGCTCTTAATCACTTTAAGGTTGGTGAATATGAGTGTAATGATGACGAGATAGAAGCGGTTATAAATTATTATCGTATAACACGGAATGATGCAGAATTACATTAGAGACAACTGAAAGGAGAAATAAAAGGTATGCCATATAATAATCCTATTCCAGATTTAAAAGAAGAAAAGAGCAATATCATCGTAGAAGATTTGCAACAGGACTATACACAAATACAGCAAGTGTATTTTGCATTTATTGATGTGCTTGGCTTTAAAAAGACATTTGATGAAATAAAACTACTTAATAAATTGGAAGCGGTGAAAAAATATAAAGATGTCTTTAATTACTATTTTGGTCTAATGAATGCCGCTCTTTTTATGCAAAACGGGGGAATAACTGGTTGTTATGCAGGGCAAACATCAGATAGTTTGTATTTTTATACTAATCGAAAAGATTTTCTTTTACAGTTTATTCGTATTTTTTCCCATTTAAACCTATATGCAATGTCACAAGATGTTTTTTTCAGGGGCGGAATAGCAAAAGGGCTTTTATATAAAAAAGAAGCTCACCAATTTTTTGGAGATAGTGTGATAGGCGCATATTTATTAGAAAGTAATATTTCAAAGAATCCTATTATTATGGTTGATGAACAAACGCATAATGATATGAAATCAGAGCCCGGATATACAGAATTAATAGAAACAACAGGGGATGAACGCCATTACTTAAAGCCGTTTGCATTAATGAAACAGCCGTGTGCTTTGGATATTGATGAAAGTTTTGAACAAAAAGATATTGATCCAAGTGCCATAAAAGCCAAAATTGATCAGAATTGCCTCACATTTGAATATGATGAAAAGAATCATTCAAAGTATGTATTTTTGAGAGACCTATATAATAAAGCTACAAACGATAAAAAGGAGGAATAAAATGATGGATTATAATGTTGGTGCAAGTATATTAGGTGTTATTACAGAATCATTGTATGATAATCCTATCGTTGTTTTTCGTGAGTATGTGCAAAATTCTGTGGATTCAATTATAAAAACTGATAAAAATGAATATTGCGAAATAAGGATTTGGTGGGATGGCACAAATCTGTTTTTCATAGATAATGGACATGGCGTAGACCGAGGTTTATTTATTAAAGAAATGATAAAAATAGGTTCATCTAGTAAAAAAAGACAAAGCAATCTAGGCTATAAAGGAATTGGAAGATTGTCAGGCGTTCCATACTGTCAGGAGCTCTTATTTATAAATATTTATGATTATGCGCAAGATGCCGCCCAACTCTACTCCATTGATGGAGTAAAATATAATGCAATAAAAGAAGAAGATACATATAATTCCCTGAGTTTTGAGGAGTTAATGCAGAAGATAGGGAGTTATAGAGATATTGCTTTAAGCGATATTAATTCTTTGGTCAAAGATTTAACACAATATGATTATTTGCTTAAGACAACAAACACGGGTTTTGTAGTTGTACTTAAAAATGTTAAAGAGGTTCTTAGCGCAACGATAAATGATGATTCTTTTATTACAGATTTAGAATGGTTGTTGCCAGTTGATTTTTTACCGAGTTTGTACGAGTCGAATGAAACACAATTATTTAAAGATTTAACAGATAAAGAACAAGAAAGAGTCCCTGTGCGCTTTTGTAATATTTATTACAATGATAGACAATTGTATAGACCAATTAAACAGGAGATGCTAAGAGATTATGTGTGTAAAAGCAATTTTAGCCAGTATGCCGTGGGGTTTCATTCGTTCAAAAGCGATAAGATTTCTATAGAAAGAAATAACCCATTTCAAGGAATTAGAATCTATATCGATAATATGCTATTGTGTGACGAAAGTGTATTAATACAATCATTAGCAAATTATGGGTTGCTATCGCATACAATTAACGGGCAACTTCAATCAATTAGAGGTTTAGGAGCAATGATCTATATAACAGATAAAACTAATATTAGGGCAAACGCGCGTAGAACATTTTTGGAAGTAACAGATAATGATTCGATCGCTTTTTTGCGGTTATTAGCAGAATTTGTTAATACGGTATATGACACAAGATATGCACTCTCAAATTATTTTTCCTTTAAACAGAAACATGCAAATAATGGGGAAACATTAAAAAAACTACGACAAAATGCGATTGATAACTTAAAAAAATTAGCTTCAGAAACTATTTCACTTCCAGACGAAGGCGAATTACCCCTTGATAGCGACAATGAAACAGATAAAAAATACTATTTAAAGAAAAGAATCGGTAGCGTTTTAGACAAGAAAATTAAGCAATACCTTGAAGTGGTTACTAATTATGATATAGAAAAAGCGTATTATAACTTTATAGAATGGTTGAACAAAAACTTAGATTAAATTAAACCATAGTATGAAAACCATCTTATACACTTTTGCCGATGGGCATAAAGAAGAATTGGAAGTAACAGACGAAGTCGCGGAAGTGTTCTACGAGCTTGAGAAATATGAGCAGAAAGTGAACAGGAAAGAAACGCGGCGGCACATCTCGTTGGATATGCTTGAAGAAGCCGGTTTTGAGTTCGCCGATCCCGAATCGGATATTGAAATCGTGTGGGAGAAACGCGAGGAAGAAGAACTCGAAGACGAATTGGCACAGATAGAAGACGAGCGACTTGAGCGTAAACAAAAGTGGTTGGAGTCGCGGCTCACGGCGCGGCAAGCGCAAGCCTACTTCAAGTTCAAGTATCTTGAAATGAAGAAAG